>CAYOZO010000016.1:0-36810 GCA_964408405.1 uncultured Turneriella sp. | reverse complement strand
CTCCGCGGGAGGCAAAACGCCTGGGCCATGAGTTTTTGGGCCCCGAGCACATTCTTCTGGGCCTGCTGAAGGCACAGGATTCTGTCGCGGTCAAGATGCTCATGAATTTGGGAATTGATCTCTCTGAGCTGAGGAAGGAAGTCGAAAAACGCTCCGAACAGGATAGCGCGACCATGGTGATCGACCCAACCAGCAAAGACAAGGTGCAGCGCATTCTGGAGCTTTCGCGTGATGAGGCGCGCAAAATGCGGCACAGCTACATCGGTTCCGAGCACGTTCTGCTCGCGCTGCTCCGCGACACCAACGGTGTGGTGGCCAACTCATTACAGACGTTCCAGGTAAATTACCAGGTCATTCGCAACGAACTGAATGCGACGCTCGGGCTGCCGCAGGCAACTTCGACGCAAAAGACGCAGTCCGGCACGTCGCAGCCAAAGAAAGAAGCATCAAAAACGCCGATGCTCGATGAGTTTGCTCGCAACCTTTCGCGCATGGCAGAAGAAAAGCTCACTGACCCGGTCATCGGCCGCGATCATGAAATTGAGCGTGTGATACAGATTCTTTCGCGTAAGACCAAGAACAACCCGATCCTGATCGGGGAAGCGGGTGTCGGCAAAACCGCGATTGCTGAGGGTCTTGCGCAGCGCATTGCGCAGAAGCGCGTACCAGAGCCGATGTTCAACCGCCAGGTCTATTCGCTTGATGTGGCGGCACTTATCGCGGGGACCAAGTACCGCGGAGAGTTTGAAGACCGTATCAAGAAAATCATGAAGGAGATCAGGACGAATAAAGAAGTGATTCTCTTCATCGATGAAGTTCACACGATCATTGGTGCCGGAGCTGCTGAAGGTGCCGTCGATGCTGCGAATATCCTGAAGCCCGCACTCGCGCGTGGTGAAATACAGTGTATCGGAGCGACAACTCTGCGGGAATACAAGCGCTACATTGAGCGTGATTCGGCGCTCGAACGGCGCTTCCAGTCGGTCATGGTTGAAGAGCCTTCGGTTGAAGATGCCATCCGCATTCTTGCCGGCCTGCGCCATGCGTACGAGAAGCACCATGGAGTCAGTTTCAGCAAAGAAGCCATTGTCGCGGCAGTAAAACTGTCTGACCGCTACATCAAAGACCGCTTTCTGCCCGACAAGGCAATCGACATTATCGATGAAGCAGGTTCGCATGCACGCCTGAAATCTGCCGTGATTCCTGAAGAAGTCAAGGAAATTGAGAAGCAGATCCAGCAGCTGACACGCGACAAGAACGAGATGGTACGCCAGCAGGAATATGAAAAAGCAGCCAAGCTGCGCGACCAGATCGGAGAAGCAAATGTAAGGCTGGCCGATGCAATGAACTCGTGGCGGCGCAGCCAGAAAGAGGCGCGCGTCGAGATTACCGCTGAAGACATTTCGAAGGTGATCGCCGACTGGACAGGCATACCGTTGCAGCAGCTCAACGAAAGCGAGAACGAGCGGCTCATCAAGATGGCTGAAGAACTCGCAGACCGGGTGGTCGGCCAGAAGACTGCTATCGATCAAATAACCCGGGCGGTGCGGCGTGCCCGCATGGGCCTCAAGTCCGTGCGCAAGCCGATCGGCAGCTTTTTCTTTCTTGGGCCAACCGGCGTGGGAAAGACTGAACTGGCAAAGGCACTGGCAGAATTCATGTTCGGTGACGAAGAGGCGCTCATCCGCTTTGACATGAGCGAGTACATGGAAATGCACTCCGTCTCAAAATTCATAGGATCTCCCCCGGGCTACGTGCGACACGAAGACGGTGGGCAGCCTACCGAAGCGATTCGCCGGCACCCGCACTCAGTGCTGCTGTTCGACGAAATCGAAAAGGCGCACCCGGAAATTCAGAACATACTCTTGCAGGTACTCGATGAAGGCGAGCTGACCGACAATGCCGGCCACCACGTCGACTTTAAGGAAACGATCATTATCCTTACCTCGAACATCGGGGCACGCTTCCTGCAAAAAGGCGGCAAGCTCGGTTTCGGCGGTGAAGCCGAGAGCAAGCAGGAACAGAAGCGCGAGCAGGTCATGGAAGAACTGCGCAAGCACTTCTCGCCGGAGTTCCTGAACCGCATCGACGACGTAATTATTTTCGATCCGCTCACCCGCGAAGAGATCGAGGAGATTGTTGAGCTGACAATCGACGAGATCAACTACAATGCGCTGGCAAAGAACATGTTTCTGACCCTGCAGGATGACGCACGGGCGTACCTCGCAGAGAAAGGCTACAGCGAAAAATACGGCGCGCGTCCGCTCAAGCGCCTTGTGCAGCGCGAGATCGAAGACGAACTTGCGATGATGCTGCTCGAGAAGAAGATCACCGAGCCGGTGGAAATCAGTATCGGACTGGCAGAGCAGGACGGTGTCAAGAAGCTCGACTTTACGTTTAATAACCTGAGCGCCGAGAAATTCCTTGAAATCAAGAGCGAATACTTTGAAGACGAGGCAACAATCGACGAAATCTGGGAGAACTCCGGTTCGGACAGCGAAGAGGGTGAAGACGAGGCCCAGCCTCAGGCTGAACCCGAGGTGACGCAAAAATAGCAGCGGAGCGCATTCCGTTTCACGAAAGTATCCTGCGCGACGCGGTTGTGCGCGCAGCAGATTGTCTATTGGCTTTACCGCCTGCACAGCGCAAGGTCTGGGATGGCACAACCGGGCTGGGCGGGCATCTATTGGTTTTGGCTGGTGAGTACCCCGAAGCGCGCCTCTTTGCCTCAGATGCAGATGAGGCCATGCTTGCCTTGGCACGGGAGCGCTTGCAGCAGCGCGTTGCAATTTACCGGCACGCGAATTTTGCCGACGCTCCGTTTTCTGATGAGGCTCCGCTCGGCTTTATTTTTCTCGACCTGGGTATTTCGTCCGCGCACTTCGACTATTTTGAGCGAGGCTTTAGTTTTCGCTATGACCAGCCGCTCGACATGCGAATGGACACCAGCAAGGGGCTTTCGGCAGCTGATCTGCTGCAGAGCGAAAGCGAAGAGCACCTCGCGCGTATCTTCTTTGAGTATGGCGACGAGAAATATTCCCGCCGTATCGCACGGGCCATTGTCGCGCGCCGTCGTACTGATCCCATAATGACCACAGCGCAGCTTGCAGAAATCTGCAAGGCAATTTATCCCCCAAAGTATAAGGCGAAGGGACACGCAGACAGGCATCCGGCAACGCGGGTTTTTCAGGCATTGCGCATCGCGGTAAACGACGAGCTGGGCGCGCTGCGCAGAGCGCTCGAATCGCTACCTTACCAGCTGGCTTCTGGCGGACGTATGGCCGTCATATCATTCCACTCGCTCGAAGACAGGCTCGTCAAACACTCATTCCGCAATCTGGCTTATGTTTCCGAAACCGATCCGCGCGCAAAAAGCAATTTCCGCGATGGCGAATTTCGTCTGATTGAACCGGGCGGCATTACCCCCGATGAAGAAGAGATTCGCAGAAACCCGCGCTCCCGTTCAGCGCGGCTCAGGATACTGGAACGCCGTTAGCAGGATGTTGAAAAAATCCCGTGCTCGCTGCAGATGGTCTGTACTATCGGATGGCGTGGTTGCCTGCGGGCGATGAGGTTCCGGCCTTCGGCAGCTCTTTGTATAGAGTAACTGAATTACCCTTCTCGTTATAGGTTACTCGCGTCATATTGACCCGTGAAATGAAGATACCCCGACCATTGAGGCGTTCGAGATTTTCGCTGGAGTGCGGGTTAGGCACTTTGCTAACATCAAATCCTTTGCCCTCGTCAGTAATGGTAAAAGTTATGGCGTCGCGGTCGTACTGGTAGGTAACACGAACCTTGCGGTTACGGTAAGGTTCCTGGTTGGCGCGATCATTAAGAAACCGCTGGTAATCCATGACCTCTTCGAGCAGATTCTTTTTCATTTCATAGTCTATTTCCAGATTACCATGCTCCATCGCGTTCACGAGCATTTCATACACTGCAAGGCGCAGAGTCAGCGTTGTTTTGCGATCAAGACCGGCAAACCGCGAAATGATATGCATGATTTCTGACATGAAAGTCGAGATAATGGAAAAATCGGTTGGGAGCTCAAATGTACGCGATTCGGCAACGATACTCGAATAGATATCGTAATCGGCATCGCGGTTAGCAGTCAGTGAAAAGAACTTCTCGACAATGCGCGCAATGTCTTCGATCTCAAAGGGCTTCTTCAGAAAGTCCAAAGCTCCCTGTCGCAATGCGCTGACCGCGTTCTCTACGGTCGCATTGTCCGTGATGACGATAAACTGCGTATTTGACTTACTCCGCTTGGTCCGTTCGATATACTCGATGGCGCTTTCACCCGGCAGACTCATCTCAATGAAGATCAGATGGGGGTCTTCGCCACGCATGACCTCTGCACTTTCTGCGATGGAATTGGCGCAGAATATGCGAAAACGGTTCTTCAGTATGTCACCCAATATCTCCTGTAGGGCCAGGTCGGGATCGATGATAAGGGCCGGCGGCTTCTGCATGGAAGTAGTCAGCGCATATGGTTAAAAAGATTGCGTGTCAAGAGAAAGGTAACGACCGGCCTGTATTCCGGGAAAATAACCGAAATACAGGCTGGATTCGCGGAAATAATCAGCGCATTGACTGCAGCTTGGTCATTGCATCCTTCACTTCAGGAGCAGCTGCATATTTCATCATTGCTTTCGCCATAGGGCCTTTGCCGAGCTCTTCAGCCGCCCTCTGGAAAGCCTCTGCCTTCGTCTTCAGTTCTTCAGGCATTTCACCCTTCGCACTGATGCTGTGCTTCTTTTCGAGCGCTTCGCCTTTTTCTTTGAAGCCCTTGATAAGGTCAACGAATTTGTCTATGCCAGCAGCAACTGCTTTTCCATCTTTTGCTTCTTCAAAATCTTTCCCCAGCGCCTGAAGGCTCTTGGTGCCTTCGTCGAAGAGCGCACCGAAGTCTTTCACTGCATTGGCTTTGCCGCATGCCGTGAACACAAAGATCGCGGCAACTATTGCCATACCTGTTCTTGTCATGTTGTCTCCTAAATCAGTTATACCTCTGGAACCAACATCGCACAGGCAAGTCAGTAGCAGTGGCCAGGGTGCTTTCGGCAACCCTTCGGAAGCAGAGAAAACAAATGTAGAGGCGGATGTCAAGCCGTTAGTCGGCGTTTGGCGGCAGCACGCGGCAGCTCCCCTTGCTCACTGTCTCGCCGCGCTGGTTAGACCAGAGAATCTGCATCTCGACAATCTTCATGCGCTCAATTTTCTTGGAAACTGTCACTGCGCATGTTACCGTATCACCGAAATAAACCGGGTTCCGGAATTTTTGCGTCACCTCAAGGGCAACTGTTCCCAGACCCGGAAGTTTCATTCCAAGGACGTTGGCGAGCAGCGACGCGGCAAGCCCGCCATGCGCAATGCGCGTCTTAAACGGGGATTGTTTGGCGTACTCTTCATTGACGTGCAGCGGGTTAAAATCTCCGCTGATACCGGCAAAAAGATATACGTCAGTTTCGGTAATAGTCTTGCTGAAACTTGCCGTGTCGCCAATCTGGATTTCGTCGAATGTCTTGCCTTTCGCGTACATATTCACCTCAGACACACTTGTCTTTTCGCAGCTGCTCAATTTCTGCCGCGCTGAAGCCGGCTGACCGCAGCACTTCTTCCGTATGCTGCCCCATTTCGGGCGGAGCGAGGCGGTAGCTAACCGGTGTTTCGGAGAAATGAAAAGGAGAACCAATGACAGGTATCTTGCCCAGCCTGGGGTGGTCGATCTCCAGTACCGTGCCGCGCTCGCGCAGGTGCTTATCCTGCAGAACCTCGCCCAGCGAACTTAGTCCGGAAAAACAACTGTCGGGGTTCTCAAACAGAGGCGCCCACTCGGCGTACGTTCTCGATTTAAAGATTTTTTCCAGCTCTGCCGCAGCAGCAGCGTAACCTGCCTCGTCGCGGGTCATGTTCTTCAGAATATCTTCGCGATCTATCTGCCGCAGGAACGTCTGGAAAAATTTCTCTTCGAGAGCAGCGAGCATGACAAACTTGCCATCCTTGGTTTCATAGATCTTGTAATTGGGCAGCAGACCAGAGAGCATATCATTGCCGCGTTCGGGTTCTTTACCCGTGGCAATATAGTCGCCGAGCAGCAGCGACAGAAAAGGTGTCGCGCCATCCTGCATCGAGACGTCGATGAACTGGCCCTTGCCCGTCTTCTCGCGCGCGTAGAGCGCCGCGAGTATTGCCGCGAGCGCTGTCAGCGTGCCGCCGGCAATATCGGCAACCTGGAAGCCTGGAACGACCGGTGGCCCGCCCTTTTGGCCGTTGAGCGCCAGCAGACCGGCGCGGGCAATGTAGTTGGCATCGTGTCCGGCATGCTCCTTGTAATGTCCCGTTGCGCCGTAGCCAGAAATGGCGCAGTAGATAAGACGAGGGAATTTCTCTTTGAGCTGTTCGTAACCAATGCCAAGCTCATTGAGCGTATCGGGTCTAAATCCCTCGAGCAGAATATCTGCATCTTGGAGCAAACGCAGGATGACCTCACGCCCACCTTCGCGCTTGATATTCACAGTAATCGATTTCTTGTTACGGTTCAGCTGCAAAAACGCCCCGGACTCGGCGAAGTCACCTTTGCTGACTTTGGTAGTGAGGTAGCGCGTCATATCGCCCAACCGGGGATTTTCCACTTTGATAACTTCAGCTCCCATGTCTGCGAGATGCTGCGAACAGAGTGGTCCCGGCAGCAACAAGGACAGATCGAGAACCTTCACTCCGGTCAGGGGCCCGTTTTCCATTTTCATGCCTCAGATTTTTTTTTAGCGCACGCTGTGCAAAGCGATTTATCCTGTAGCAAATGCTACAGGAAGCGATGCCAGTGCATTCTGGCGGAGTTACCGCTGAATATAGAGCCAAACCCACAGCAATACAGAGACGAACGCGGTGAAGGGGCCGACGAGCGCAAAAAAGACTCCACCAAGCCTGAACGCCCTTTGTTCAATGTATCCCGTAGCATAGGCAATCGCATTGGACAGCGTCGAAACCGGCAGCAGAAGGGCACACGAACAACTCAGCGCAACGATAACAGGGGTTGCTGTTCCGAAAGGCTCTGGTAGGGCTATCGCGATAGGTACCAATATCGAGGCCGCTGCTGTGTTGCTCATCACGTTCGAGAGCAGGACGGCACCGGCGCTGAAACAGAACGCAAGCACAAAGCTGCTCAATTGCAGCTGCTGCAGGTGCCCCATGGCGATGCGGGCCAGCCCCACTTCGACCAAGGCTAGCCCTAGAGCCAGGCCGCCCGCGACGAGCATTAAGGTATCCCACGGCAGGGCACGCACCTGTTCTGCGCGGATCACCTGCGTCAGCGTCAGCAGCAGAATTGGTACTGCAGACGTTGCGGCCACGGGAACACCGTGCAATGGCTCTGTGGCCCAGAGAAGTACGGTCAGTGCAAGCGTTGTGAGAACAGCATAACGTTTAGCAGGTTCAATCGGCCGCGATTGCTCAGGTAGATTCGCCAATTCAATGTCGGTAAGGCGCAGGGCCATGCGCCAGACAAGAAGGCGATAGAATGAGTATAACAGCAGCAACGATGCGGGCAATGCCACAACCATCCAGTCAATGAATGTTATCCTTATACCCCTTTAAGCCAGGGCTCCGACCGCAATAGCATTGGGAGTACTTCCAATAATTGTACCGATGCCGCCGATAGTTGCCGCGGCCGGAATGCCGACGAGTAGTGCACGGCTCAGGCCAGATTCTTTACCCAGGTGCCGTACCACGGGCAGTACCGATGATACCATCATGGCAGTAGTGGCAGTATTCGACATGACCATGCTTGCAAACCCTGTTACGAACATTATGCCAAACAGCAAGCGTGAGGGGCTGCTGCCAAACCGCCGGATCGTCAGGTTGAACAGCTCACGGTCAAGGCCGAGTTGTTTAAGACCTTCTGCGAGGAAGAATCCACCGAGCAGCAGCCAGACTACGTTGCTGGTCCAGGTAGCTGTGTAGATTTGTATCGACTGCGGTCTGCTGGCAAGGAAGTTAGAGCCAAAGCCAAAGACGAGCATGCAGACGATGAGAATACCCACGGCAAAAGGTGGAACCGCTTCAGTAATCCAGAGACCAACAGAAAGGCAGGCCACGAAAAATACGTAGTCCACTTCGTTCCCGTAACCAAGACCGCGGAAGATTCCTGTTACGAGCAACGCGATCACAAGATTGCCGATTAACGTGGAAGTATCGAGCAACAGGTTCAGGCGCAGGGTGCGGTAGATAAGCAGTGCGGCTCGTCGCGAGTCATTGAGAATCATTGATGCCACCCTTCGCCAGGCAACTTCAGCAATGTTGCTGCCAGATCTTCCAGGTCGGCGCCGCGGCCAAATAATTCGAGCTCCCTGATTATACGCGTGAAGTCTTTGGCACGGTCAAGATCCGCCACCTTACCAGAGACTGTCACCGGTACCTTTGCCCGTAGCAGCGCCCGCAGCTGGTCGCGACCTGTGTGGTGTGTGCTCCAGCGAATGCCCGAAAAAATCTGCGGGGTGAAATTTTCGCGCGCGACAGAAACGAAAGCATAACCGCCATCGCGGGCGAGCGTGATGACGCTCTGCGGGTAGAGTGCAATCGCCTGCTCAAAGATAGAAGGCGGCAGAGCCGGTATATCTGCGCCCCAGATAAGAGCGAGATCGTTGCGCCTGAGCACCTTTGCAGTCGCTGTTGCGAGACGATGGCCAAGATCGCCCTCTGCCTGCGGAAGAAATTTTAATGTGACGCCAGCAAGATCAGGCGCAAAGCGCCACCGCGCGGCAAGGCGATTTAGACGCGGCGCGTAATAGACGTAGTCGGAATAGCTGCAATTGACTGGTGGCGAATTGGCGAAGAGCCGGTTTTGAATGCGGAGCAGCCAGCGGTAGATGGCGTATGCAGCTGCATCATCCAGGTCTGCAGCCAGTCTTGTTTTGACAGCGCCGGGCTCAGGTATGCGCGCAAAGAGAACTCGGGCAACACGCATGCACAGCTCAGAGCTGCGCGGGCTTTAGGCCCTTGCTGTCCGCAAGCTGCAGGTAAGCCTTCTCGACTATGGCCCTGATGCCAGCCATCTTTTCCTTTTCGTCAAGTTTGCTCTGCTTATTTGCAGGATGCAGCTCATGATCGGGCATGATCGGGTCAAGCACCTGGATTGCGATGCGGTGAGGAAACAGCAGCACGTTGCTGTGCATGGGGCGGGTTTCCTGCGTGCCGTAGAGCACAACCGGAAAAATCGGAAAACTGCCCTTTTCGGCCACCTGGAAAGCGCCCGCCTTGAATGGCAGCAATTTGCGGGCGTCTTTGCTACGGGTACCTTCGGGATAGATCAATACACGGTTATTTTCACGAATTCGAGCCTCGACAATTTCCAGGGAGCGCGCAGCCTGCCGGGGATTGGAACGGTTAATCGGAATGTAACCCAATTTTTTCATCGCCAACCCCACCAGCGGGATTTTGAAAACCTCTTCCTTAGAAAGAAACAGAAAATCCATGGGATAAAAACCCAAACCAGCCAGTATGTCGAAGAGCGACTGGTGGTTACTGATGACTATACCAGGCCTGTCCTGCGCCTTTTCTGCGCCGTAAACATATACCGGGCAGAATACTAATCGAATGCCGATCCATCCCCAGGTATGCGGGAAAATGCGCAGGGCGCGGGCGTATTTTTGAGGCCACAAGGGCGAAATAATGAGTACCGCAATCGCATACAGGATCGTGATAGGAATAAAACTAATCAGAAACCACAGGTAGAAGAGAAACCCGACAGGAATCAGCAGGTACCGCATGGGGGCCGGTGCCTTTTGGCCACGACACGTCAAATCGTAAATGGCTGCGCCGGGGGTGAAGGTTGCAGGCGTGCACGCTGCTGACATGACGATCATTTATTTGTTGACCCCGAGGGTTCATGCGTAATTTAGCAGCAGATGCATCGCGGAATACTGGAGATCGTATTCTGTGCCGGGGTTCATGGCAGCGCGGATAACATCCGGCAATGGGTGCAGATGTACCGACAGCTGGCCGCCGATCCCCTGCCGAATAATCTTGCCGAATTTCAGAATTCTCTCAACCAGCAGGTTGCGGGAATTGAGAAATTTGACGGCATCGAATTGACCGACGACCTGATGCAGAAAGAGGTTATGCGGCTTTTTGATGCCGGCGCTACAGAGGTTATTCTGCCGTACAGCGAGCTGCGCTGGCGTAACCACGCTGAATGGGTTTTCCACGCCCGAAACTCTGAACAGTTCTTTGTTTCCAACAACATGCAGCTGTCGCCGCTTCAGTACATAAGATCGCGGGTGCAAAATTTCTGCGAGAGCAAGGGCATGATCGATGCGCACCGCGATGAAATCGTCATCTCCGTTACCGAGGCAGCAGAGAACGCCATAAAGTACTCCAACGTTATACCCGTATTCATCGAACATGGCATTGATAAAGATGAGTATTTTATTCGCGCGATTAACTCGGTCAACGACCTGAATCTTAAAGATGAAATTTCACGCGGCAAGTTTTCCGAGGATGTTTCGCTCATGCGGGGCGTTCTCGTGATGTCGAAGTTGCTCGATTATCTCGACATCGTGCGCGATATAGATAAAAAACGTGTGGAGTTTGTCGGACGTAAGAAAGTTACGCTCACAGCGCAGAGGCTAGTACTTTCCTGAACCCCCGCCGATTGCTTCGATCGGGTGCCAGATCGTCTTATATTCCTGAAAGTCGGTAATGTAATCGAGTTTTTCGCCCAGTTGACCATAGAGATCCTCTGCGGATTTCCAGGGTTTATGACGCACGCGCTTCAGATTTTCTGTTGCGGCTTTTTCTGCGTCAGCACGCTCACCCTCGGTTACATCTACCAGGTCAAGGGCGTTAACATCCATATGTTGCGCTAAACCTGGCAGCAGTTCTTTGCGAAAGCCGGTAAGAACGTTTACAACACCACCCGGAAGGTCGGATGTCGCCAGTACCTCGGCCAGGCTTACGACCACTGCCGGATTTTCTTCAGAGCTGATTGCAATCACAGAATTACCGCCCGCGATGATTGGCGCAACCTGCGAAACAAATCCGAGCACGGGGGCAAAAGAGGGGCAAACCGCCACAACAACACCCATCGGTTCGGGAATGGTGAAGTCAAAATACGAACCGGAGACTGGATTATGATTACCTGACAACTGCTGGAACTTGTCGCACCAGCCTGAATACCAGACCAGTCGATCAACCGAGGCTTCGACCTCGCGTTTTGCCGCAGACGGGCTTAGCCCCGAGACCATGCTCAGTTCACCGCTGATCTCAGCAGAGCGCGCTTCGAGCATTTCAGCCATGCGGTAGAGAATCTGTCCGCGGTTGAAGGCCGTTTTTCTGCTCCAGCTGCCAAATGCCTTGCGTGCAACTTCAACGGCGTTACGCGCATCCTTGCGGCTGGCCTGAGCAATGTTCGCGTAGAATTTGCCCGTCTGTTTGGCCGTGAGTGGAAACGAGCGGCCGGATTCAGAACGGGGAAACTCCCCCCCGATATAGAGCTTTTTGGTCTTCGCCACGGCAAGCCGGAGCGTTGTTTCTGCTGTTTCCTGGGGCATGGCAGAGGAAATTAGGCGTGTCGCGGGGCGTCAAACCATTTGTAGCCGGGGCGGCGCGGCTGGTATGGGCGCCGTGGGGATAATTTTGGGCCAAAACGTGATGGATTCGGTAATTACGCCGACCCGCTCGTTCCATTTTAGGCAATCGAGCTCATAGTTAGTCAGATGACCAGAGCTGTGCCGGCGTCGAGCGGGCTTATGCCACAGCAGAAGCATGATATACACCAGAGACGAAACACTCACGCGCATGGCCGATGCCGCAGCGTGCAGCGTATCGTACTCTGCCTCGGTAAAGCGCGTCGTGACGATCTCATACTTGCCCGGTTGGCGGTTGTATTGCCGCTTCACTCCCCGTCGCACTGGATTTTGCCGCATAGTTAGTCGCAGCATACGCACCGCCATGCGCATCACCGCGCGCTGCTGTTTTCGCCATAAGGCTGCATAAGACCCTGGTAAAGAAACGCTCGTCACCAACATAAATCCCTATACATATTAAATACCCAAAAACCGCGTTTTTTTCTCAGACGTTCGACATTTTTTTTTGGGCCCTCGGACGGGTGAATGAATTCCGGGCGCCCCCGAGAGGGTCAGTAATCCACCGCGACGCCTTCGAGCACGGCAAACGCCTGGAAGACCGTCTCACTAAGCGTCGGGTGCGGCATAACCGCGTGCAAGAAGTCATCGGCAAGGAGCTCGGAACCCATCGCGAGCGAAACCTGGCCGATGAGTTCGGCCGCATGCTCGCCAACGATCTGCGCTCCCAGTATTTCGCCGGTATGCGCATCGGTGAAAACGCGGCTGAAACCGTTTTTCTCTTCTGCTGCGAGCGCCATGCCCGAAGCAAGCCAAGGGAACTCCCCTACTTTGTATGCGCGTTTGGCCTGCTTGAGCTCCTCTTCGCTGCGACCAATGGTTGCGACCTGCGGCGAGGTATAGATGCAGCCGGGGATTTCCCCCACAGGATGCGGGTTCTTGCCGGCGATGAATTCGGCCACAAATATACCCTGGTGTGCTGCGCGGTGCGCGAGCAGTTTACCCGGTGTCACGTCACCAATAGCGAAAATGCCTTTGGTCGAAGTTTCGAGGTTTGCGTCAACGCGCACAAAACCCCTTTCGTCCAAAATGCCGAACTTTTCAATGCCGATGCCAGAGGTATTGGGAGTAACCCCGATCGCGACGAGTGCGGCGTCTGCGGTATGATTTTTCCGAGTGCCGTTATGCTCGATTTCAATAGAAACTCCCCCGGAATTTTCTGTAGCTGTCAGAATCTTTGCCCCTTCGAGTATCTGCATACCCCGCTGCTCGAGAGCGCGGCGCAGCGCAGATGCGACTTTGGCGTCATCGTTGGGCAGAATATGCGTGGCCATCTCGACAAGCAAGACCTCAGCGCCAAGGCAGTTGTAGAAGTCAGCAAATTCGAGACCGATGGCTCCGCCGCCGATGACGATCAGCTTTTTGGGCAAGGCCTTCTGCACAAGGGCGTCGCGGTAGCTCCAGACGCGCAGCGAGAATTTAAGCTGCGGCAGCGGCCGTGCGCTGGCACCCGTCGCGATGCAGGCCCTCTTGAAGCGGACTTGTTGCTTTTCCGCGCCGGAAACGGAGAGTTCTGTTGGTGAAGTGAAGGCAGCAGTGCCCTGGATCATTGTCACACCGTATTTCTTGAAGAGCGATTTGACACCGGTTTCGAGGCGCGCGGCCACTGCGCGCGAGCGGTCGATAATTGCTGGCAGATCTGCGGAAAATCCGTCTTTGGCTGTTATGCCGAGCTTGCCCTCGCGCAGTTTGAGCAGCAGTTGCGCCGAGGTCAAAAGTGCCTTCGTTGGAATACAGCCCCAGTTAAGGCAAACTCCCCCGGCGTTTTCTTTTTCGATCACCGCTGTCTTAAGACCCAACTGCGAAGCGCGAATTGCGGAGCTGTAGCCGCCGGGCCCCGCGCCGATAACTACATAGTCAAAGTCGTTTGCCATAAAGCATTGCCGCAAGTAAGCGCGCGCGGACAAGTGAGATTTACTGTTCGCCACTTCGACAGAGACGAACGTAGCCGCGTGTGGCTGATCGAAGCAGACAAAGCGGCGTTTGAATACCTGACGCTCTATTGTAATCCGCCATGGCTAAGCGCGCTCAGCGAGGCGATCGGCAACCTCTCGACCTACACCTGGCCGGTCGCGATCTTTTGCGTTTTGTACTACTGGCTGAACAGCCCGCGCTTTGTTCGGTTCATACTGGCGTTGGCGGTGCTACTCGCACTGAGCGAGGGGAGCTCCTACCTGCTGAAACAGCTGGTTGCGCGACCGCGACCTGCGGTCGAGTGGCTGATCTATGTTGATCCCAAAGCAATGGGATTCCCCTCGGCGCACGCGGCGAATACTATGGCCCTGGCATTTTTTCTGTCACGCTGGTTTGCCAAACCTTTTTTTTGGTACTTACCAATACCTTTCGTCATGGGAGCATCCCGGGTCCTGGCAAACTACCACTATCCGCTCGATGTGGTAGGCGGGTGGATCGTGGGCCTGGCAGTAGCATGGCTCTATTGGAGCGGCCTAAGACGTTGGCACTCGTTCGTAGCCCGATAATGGACCTATGGGCTGCGAAATTCCCTGCCGTTATGGAATTCCATAACAGAGGAATCCGGCTCGTTACTGATTCGGCCTGTTATTAATTAATAAATCCGTCCTCTCACACTGCTGCCAAATAGCCCTATTGTCCAGTGTGCAGCAAGGATTTTTTGCTTTACACAATGTGCAGCGCACAAATTTTGTGCACTCAGACAGCGCACTGCAAAGTGTGCTACCCAAGGGAATGGGAAGGAGCAAAAAATGGAAGAAAGTGTAAATAAAGTGGTTAGCTTTGGTATCGGTGCTTTTGAAACTGCACGTGCCAGCGCAGAAGCACTGCTGAAAAACCTCGAAACAGAAATCAACGCGCTGATCGCATCCGGCGAATCAGTCCAGTCTGAGAACGCCGTTAAAGTCCGCAGCGCAGTAACCAACGCTTCACAGCGGGTGTCAGAGTTTGTCGAACAGGCGAAAGCGCAATACAGCGATCTGAGCGCAAAAGCACAGAAAGCGCTCGCTGACCTGCAGGCAAAAGCCAGCGAACTCGCTGCCAAGCTTCCAGGTTCAAAGCAGCAAGCTGCTTGATAGGCTCCTGAAAAGGAGCCTGCTAGGCAGATTGCACGAACCAAAGCGCCGGAAGGCGCTTTTTTTATGTCAGCCCGATGATCGCGTTAGCCCGGTGACCAAGCCAGGTAAAAGGAATCACCAGAGTTGGCTCAGCAAGGACAAATTTGAATTCTTCGGGTTCGCCAACAACCACTGTGGGCACGGAGATATCGAATCCGCTGCCAAAGTGCACACGTGCGTTTCCCGAAACAGTATTTGCCATTTCCGCAATCATGTGTATCACGTCTTCTTCGGATTCAGCTCCGGTTCCCAGGACAAATTGTAACAAACCTGCGATGAGCGCTTTATCGCAGGTGATGACCATTCCCCCTCGGTGACTGCCTGAAATGCCGATATGACCGCTGTAACCATAGAGAGGATGTTTTTGTGTTGTGGTATCGAGATTATAGGGAATACCGAACTCCGGTTTACCTGCGCCAATTGAGGTAAAGTAGCTGCTGATGCAGCTTAAGAGCGCATTCACATCGTCAGCCGTTAGTCTCAATTCAATCGATCCCGACTACCAGATATGCCTGGTAGCCTTTCCAGTTGATGGGCAGGACTACAACCGGTGTGCGCAACACGATGCGAAAATTGTTGGGTTTACCTTTGAATATAGTCGGCACAGAAATATTGAACTCAGTGCCGAACGAAACACGGGCATTGCCGGCGATGGTATTAGCAATCTCACCGATCATATCGAATACAGACTGCTCATCCACCTCGTCAGTGAGCAGAATCTTTCGCGTGATTTCCTCGAGCATGGGCCGCGGGCAGGTGATGTAGAGTCCTCCCTTGCGGTTGCCGGAAATACCTATATGCCCCGAGTAATCGAGCAAAAGTTGCTCCGGGCCTTTTGTATATGGAATATCCAGCTCGGCCTTGATGCCGGTCACTTCTTCAAAATAGCTAATGGTGCCGCGGATGAATACCTGTATTTCTTCTTCTTTCACCGGGCTTCCCTGGACTAGTCGGCAACTACCTGATCGAACGCTTCTTTGATACTTTCCGGCGTAAATGGTTTACCCAGAAAACTCCTCGCTCCCTTCTTCAATGCTTCGAGCGCGGTCGCCTCGTCCTTGAGCGCAGATACAACCATGACCTTCACGTCGGGTTTGATTTTCAGCAGTTCTTCGAGACACTGCAGGCCATCCATCTCAGGCATGGTAATATCGAGCGTTACAACGTCGGGCAATGTCTGCTTGAAAAGCTCCACAGCCTGTTTACCGTCGCCGGCAGTACCAACTATCTCAATATTCGCCCCTGCGAGATACTTCTCGATCGCCTTACGCATGATACTCGAATCATCCACTATCATCAACTTCATAGGTTTACCTTTCAGCGCTGACCCTGTTGTCACCCTCTTTTCGGTTATATCAGCACCCTGACCAGAGGATGGATTTGCTGTAGAAACATGTGCGCGCTGAGCCAGATCAGGGCGATAACTGATCTGGCATCGCTTGCTCTACCTCTTGTCATCCTGTGCTGCGGTTACAGCCTGGCGTATGGCAGAAATGATGAATGCGAAGGATTTTTTCGGTCCTCTCGCCGCCCTCATAGGAGAATGGAAGGGCGACAAAGGCATTGACATCTCGCCCGAACCCGGTGGCGAGGAGCGCTCCCCCTACTACGAGACCATTCTAATCGAGCCAGTAGGTGACGCCACAAACGCCGGGGAGCAGACCCTGAGTGTGCTTTCCTATAAACAAGTCGTGCACCGAAAATCCAACGGCGAAGTCTTTCATCACCAGATTGGCTACTGGTATTATGAGCGGAAAAGCGGAGAGATAATGTACTCGCTCATGATTCCCCGGGCGGTTGCGGTGCTTGCGCGGGGCAAAGCGACTGAGTCAGGCGGAAAGATCAGTATTACCGTCAGAGCAGATGCGGGCGATAAAAATTACGGCATTGTCGAATCCGCATTCATGTCTGCCAAAGCCTCTACCCGAACATTTGCTATGGATCTGGATATCTCAGGCAATACGCTCACCTACCGAATGAACACGGGTTTGCACATCTACGGCAAGGATTTTGCACACACCGATGAGAACACACTCATCCGCAGCCAGTAAGATCGTTTTTTTTAATATGCAATAGGGAATTTTCGCCATCGATTAAGGTTTTGTTTAGATTTAGCGCACGACTGAGGCAGCATGAATTTTGGTTTTATCCGGGGAAACTCCTCCTCGCCTAATGCCAAAACTCATGCGCTAGGTTGGCCGCGCCGGGCGCGGCAATCCAGAAATCGAGGTAATAGAGATGAAGAAAAATTTCCTGATGACATTTGTAGTCGCTATGGCTATGCTTCTTGCTGCATGCGAGAAACCGCCGGTAGCACAGGCTGCTGGCGCTTCTGATGTACTGCCAGTAGCCAAAGCGGAAGGCAAAGAATACCAGATCGATACTGTGGAATCCAAAATCACCTGGATCGGCACAAAGGTAACCGGCAAACACAATGGCACGATCAATCTGAAATCTGGCTCGGTGTACGTGAAAGATGGCCAGATCGTTGCCGGTAAGTTCGTTGCAGACATGGCTTCGATCGAAAACAAGGATCTCAGCGGCGAATACAAGGCTAAGCTCGAAAAGCATCTGAAAAGCGAAGATTTCTTCGACGTGGTGAAATTTCCCGAGGGCGTTTTTGAAATCAGCTCAGTCGAGAAAGCAGCGAATGGTGTGACCATTAAAGGCAACCTGACCCTCAAGGGGGTCACGCATGGTGTGACATTCGACGCTGACATCCAGAGCGAGAAAGGCGTGCCAAAAACAGCCAAGACAAACTTCAATATCGACCGTAAGAAATGGGGGATTGTCTATCCTGGCAAACCAGACGACCTGATTTCAGATACCGTCAACTTAACGCTGGATTTGAAGATCAAAAAGTAAGTCGAAAAGGGCTGAACTGCCCTCAACCCGCCGTGCCAGTGGCCGGCGGTTTTTTTTTACCCGGTCAGGTTCTAAGCAGCTCGTCCAGAGCAAATATGTCTATTTCCTTTAGCTTACCGCGCACCCCTGAGTGCTGTACCTTGCGGCACTTAATGAGATTGCCCAGCCGATGCCGGGTGTTACCATCGATGAGAATGTCAACGCCGGCATCTTTCGTCATCGCCTCCAACCTGCTGGCCAGGTTCACCGGATCTCCCAGGACCGTATACTCCATGCGGCGTACAGAGCCGATGTTGCCCGCGAAAACCTTTCCTGTGGCAATTCCCATGCCGACTCGAATAGGCTCTGAGATATAGTCGGGGCGCACGTCGTTAAACGTTGCCAGATGATTGCGTATCTGTAGCGCACATTTCGCGGCATTGAGCACATCATTGGCCGTGGGAACCGGACAACCAAAGGTGGCCATGATACCATCGCCCAATAGCTTGTTCACGGATCCATGATTGCCGTAAACCAGATCCATGATGTCCGTAAAGAATTCGCTGAGAAATTCCGCAAAAACCTGAGGCTCCAGGTTCTCTGCAATGGTTGTGGATTTGCGGACGTCAAAAAACATGATGGTCGCTTCCTGGTGGCGACCGCTCAGGCTGTTAGCATGTTCGTCCTGCAGAATGCCTTCGACAATATCTTCGGAGAAATATTTTGTGAGCAGGCGGCGTTCGTTCTTTAATCTCTGCTTCATCCATTCTACCTCGAGTCGGGCTCGCTTCAGATCGAGAAGGGTCCGGATGCGCAGCGAAAGCTCCTGAGCAGTCGCATCTGTTCGAAGCACTTCATCATAGGACGCAGGATCCGCTACAGTACCGTTCTCTGCCAGGAGCACCAAGCTGGCGCCGATTGCCTTGCAGTCTGCGCGCAGCGCTTCGAGTGCGGCTGCCTCAGCCGCAAAAACTCCTGCGACAAATACGATGTCAGGCTTACTGCTTTGCAAAACACTGACCGCTTCACTGAGCCCCTTCAGGCTGATCAGCTCAGCATTGGCGTTACGCACGAAATGCTCGATGAATCTGCTCTCACCGCCTTCGCTCTCCACCATCAACAATGTAGGTTGGGATTGCTGCTGTTCAGGACTCATACTACGTTAGCCTCAATGGGGAGCGTTATTGTAAATTCGCAAAAAACTCCGCTCTCAAATCTGACATCCACTTTGCCGCCTATCGATTCTACCTTCTGCCGGATGATATCCATACCAACGCCGCGACCAGCGTTCAGCGTTGCGGAATCCGCTGTACTGATGCCGGGGACGAAAATCATTCCCGCCACGGTCTGCGCATCCCACTTCTCAACTTCCTCTGGCTTATGCCGGCCCGATTCGATCGCTTTGCGGCGCAGTTTGTCCAACTGCAGACCACGCCCGTCGTCCCTGAAGTAAATGCGCAATCCCTCCGCAGCCTTTTCCGAAACCAGCTCGACTCTGCCCGTCTCGAGCTTGCCGGCTGCCTTGCGTTCTTCAGGCGCTTCAATTCCGTGCGACAACGAATTCCGCGTGAGCTGGATGAGAATATCTTTCAGTAGCTTACGGTGCTGATCGGGTATGTGCGCTGGCTCGAACCGATCGTACGAAAGTTCGACCTGCTTGTTTAGGTCGGCAGAAAGCTTTTCGATGTTGGATTCCACCGCTTTCACGAGCAGGTCAACTTTCTTCTTCTCACCGGAGAAACTGGCCTGGAACTGCGTGATCCTCTGGATTAGCGACTTTACCTCCCGCAGGGTCTCGATCATCTCGTTTAGCTTAAGTACTAATGGCAGGAAATCCTGTCCACTCAGATCGTCCTTCTGCTGGAGCTCGCTTACTTTTTCTTCGTACTCATGCGCCTTACCCGCAAAAAATTTCAGATTCAGGATAGACGCATTGCCTTTGATAGTGTGCATCGCCCGGTAAATAACAGCGAGTTTCTCGCGCAGGGGCAGATTACTCCCGCCAGGCTTCAGTGTGTCGTTGATCAGGGCAATATCTTCTTCCATATCGCCAATGAATTCGCTCAGCATACGCGGCTCAACATGCAGGATGCCGAACAACATCTCCATCTGCCCGGCGTTTTTCTCTTCAGTCTCTTTCAGTTTGCGGTCGAGCAATACCTGCTTGGTGACATCGGTGACT
This sequence comes from uncultured Turneriella sp., assembly GCA_964408405.1. Classification (GTDB taxonomy): domain Bacteria; phylum Spirochaetota; class Leptospiria; order Turneriellales; family Turneriellaceae; genus Turneriella. The sequence goes on along the minus strand of CAYOZO010000016.1, from coordinate 17,050 downwards.
GCCGCCATCAGGTGCTGTATCGTCGCGCCATCCATGATACGTTTGAATCTGAACTGCAGGAATTTCTGTTTTGCCGGTGCGCCGCTGCTGTCAAAATTGACCTCAATTTCGCGCAGCGGATTGATGTTATTCATTACCGATTCCTTAATCTCAGGCTTGAACATCAGCTCCAGGTAGTCGGCTGTCTTTTTCATCGCCGCTTCGTTGAGACCGGTGCGCAGGATACCCAGCAAATCTTTGCCGCCGAGGCCGGTGGACGAAAACATTTCTTCGAGCGCCCTGGAGTACTGGCTGCCGAGTTTATACTGTTCCCCGTCTTTGTGCACAAGAAATAATCCCTGCCCGACTGTTTCCATGATGCGATCCGTTTCGCTCTTTGCGGCGGTAAGCGCAGTATTTGCCTGCGATAACTCAGCGGTACGCTCACGCACTTTTTCTTCCAGATTTTCGGCGTAATCTTTCAGGGTCTTCTGTGCATCGCGAAAAGCCACCCGTAACGAGTCAAACATCTCTGACAAGAACCCAATCTCATCCTGCGAGGTAGGGACAATTTTGTGTTCCAGGTTGCCCTGTTTCACCTGCTCGACATCTTTTACCAGCAGGTCAACAGACCGCGTCAAACCGCGCGAGAAGAAAAATGCCATGACAATCGCAAAAACAAGACCAACAACGCCGGTTACGATGATGATGAATTCAATACGGTAGAGCAGCGCAAGCTGCTTATCTTTCGACGATGCAATGACGTATCCAGCATCAGGAATATTCTCGATCGCGCCTGCAACAGCCACATACGACTCGCCGCCGACGGAGAGAGAAAATGTGCGTGTATGCTTTCCCCTGCCTTCTGCGACGTCTTTGGCTATACGCTCCTTCGCCACAGCAATCTGCTTATTGAGCTCTGCCTGATGCTCACGCGCAAAAGCGGTAGCGACAACTGTATCGCCGGCGAAAAAAGTTATCTGGTTGCGACTCAGCTCGTCGATTTTATACGCAAACTTATCGGTTACTTCGTTACCTGCCAGAATTACCGAGTCAAAACCGGGCAAAGGCAGCCCGACGAGCTGATACAGTTTGCCGTTTTCGCTCCACATACCAAGGTAGCGGCCGTTTTCGACGGTTTTTTGCAGCAGGTCCTGGTATTGGGTCGGAACAGTCTTACCCAGCAGCTCTGGGTGCAAGCTGTCGACGAGCACGCGGCCAGTGAAATTCACAGCCATCAAAAAATCAAACTCGGTCAGTTTTTTAAAGCCCGCAACGATGCGCGCCGATGTGGCAGGAGCGGACCGCATATCGCGCTGGAACGCCGGGTTTTGGATAAAAAACTGCGTGCGGGCGAGCACCTGCTCGAGCTTTGCGTCGTTGAGTTCGATATACGCAGTGGCTGCTGCATCGAGCTGCGTGAGAATATTCTTATCCACCTGCCGACGCACACCCTGGTCGATGAAAAGCAAGGTTGCCGCCGAAAGGATCAGGACGATCGTAACGATCGCGACGAGTATCTTTCGGCTGAGACTGGCCTTGGACAGGCCCTCAAGCAGTTGTTTAGTATTCTTTGTCATAAGCGCGGCCGTACTTATTCTTGTGTTTGATGCTGAAGACACTCTCTTCGACTTCAAAGTTCACCTGGAGTGTCTTACCATCGACGATGGCGATACCGCGCTTTTCAGAGGCACCTGAAGGCTGCCATGCTACGAACGTATATTTCCCAGGAGGTATATTGCTTATGCGGAATTTTCCATCGGGACCTGTTTTCGCAAAATACGGGTTGGGTACCACCAGCACATCGGCCACCATGTTGGAGTGGATATTGCAGTAGATTCGAACCGCGCCCGGTTTCTGGAAGCGCACATTCTTTGACTTGCCAGTGCCATAGTAATCGAGATCAAATTTGTATTCGGGTGTTGGAGAAAAAACGTTATGGTTGAACGGATCTTCGTTGGGAAACTCCACCACGCCGCCCATGACTATCGGCAGCACGCGCGGCTGGAACTGTTTACCCTTCTGTATTATCTTATCGCGCCCGTTTGGATTCGGCATCTGCAGATCTTCAAGAAAAATCACCACGTTCGAGGCATCTCCCTTAGCGCCCTGCTTTCCAAAAAGGCCTTTGGTTTTAACGGTTACTGTACCCTCAATGGTACCTCCCGCATGTGCGCTGCCCGCAAGTACAAGCAGGCTGAGGGCAGTGGTTGATAAGGTCTTGAGAAAGTTCATCGATCCTCCGGGAAAGTCAGTAGGACACCTCAGCTTTTGTGGTTCGGGGTTACAATCTTTTTTCCTTAAATGAAAAAATCCTGCTTCTTGCGGTTGGATTGTTTGTGAATACTGTACAGTAATCGATTCCCATGGCATCGCCAATCTGTGCAACTGTCCCATGATCCGCAGCAACTACTTCACAGACAATGCCGACCTGCAACAGCACGTGAACGAACTCATCGATTGGAATGATGTCATTAGTACTTACGAAAACGGTTTCGCCGACGCCGCCGAGTACCAGAAAACTAAAAATCCCCGCCTCGAAATGGCGCCATCTTCTAACGACGAAGCGCTCGCGTACTACAAGGAGATACTGCATTCCACCGGAGAGATCGCCGGCATGCATGCATCGCAGGTAGCACAGGCAATCGACCGCGAGGGGCTGAAGTTCGAAAACGGTAGGGTCATTCACCCGCAGAAGATGATGGATGTCATACAGAAATACCGCGAGGCGGGTTTGCCACCCATTGCATTTCGGCGCAAGTATGGCGGTCTGGGTTTACCAGGCCCGGTAAAGGCGATGGCATCAGAACTCATGTACCGTGCAGACACCTCGATTACCATCGCCATGGGCTCGATGGGTCTCGCGGGCATTCTCGAGAAGTATGCCTCTGAAGAGGCTAAAGACCGCTGGATACCGAAGATCATCGACGAGAACTACTGCGTCGCGATGGGACTCACCGAACCCGACTTTGGCTCTGATCTGCCCTCGATACGCACCAAGGCGGTTAAGCGCGACGGTAAGTGGTATTTAACAGGTACTAAAAGGTTCCAGACGGTCGCGTGCGGCCTCAACGGCGGCCCGGCGCTGATGCTGGCGCTCGCACGCACCAGCGAAGGTTCGTCGGGCGCAAAGGGCCTTTCGTTCTTCATCGTCGAAAGCAAGCATTACAAGATCACCGGCATCGAAAAGAAGCTCGGCCTCAAAGCCTCGGCGACCTGCGAAGTGTCGCTCGAAGACGCCCCCGGTGAACTGGTCGGGCAAGAAGGTTACGGCCTCGTGCGCTATGTCATTGGCATGCTGAACGGCGCGCGCATGGGCATCGCGGCGCAGGGCGTGGGTCTTGCAACGGCGGCCTGCATGGAAGCAAAAAAATACGCGGCGGAGCGCATACAGTTCGGCAGACCGATCTCACAGATACCGGCTGTCGCGCGCATGCTCGAACGCATGGAACGCGAAATCGCCGCCATGCGCTGCCTCATGGTCGAGGGTGCATCGATCGTCGACCGCTACCAGTGCCCGCTCTTCAACGGCGCCAAAGAAAGCGAAGCGACCCGCGCGGCCGAAAAACTCGCGAACGTCATCACTCCCATCTCTAAATACTACAACTCTGAGATGTGCAACGACCTCGTCGACGACGCGCTGCAGGTCTTCGGCGGTTCGGGCTATACCGAAGACTACGACCTCGCACGGCTATACCGCGATGCGCGCATCACGAACATATACGACGGCACGACGCAGATTCAGGTGAACGCGGCGATCGGCGGGGTGGTTGCCGGTATGGCGCCCACCGGTGTCTGGCGGAGCTACCTCGACCAGCTGACAGCTACCGTGGGCAAAAATGACGCGATTTCTGAAATCAGGGCAAAGTTCGAGGAGGTAGTCTCTGCCTGGCGCGCGCTCGAAGACCGTGACCGCAAAGAAGCACTCGCGTTCGAAGTCGTCGAATCAGCCGCGCGTTTGGTCAATTCGCTACTCATGGAAAAGGCTACCCTACGCGCGAGCAACAAAGCCGAACGTGCGCGCCTCAACGCGGCCTACCACGTCGATTCTCTGGCGATGGTGACGGGCAACCTGATTCGGCTGAAGGCGGGGTGATTAGCTCGACGGCGGGGCGTTTGAGCCAAAATTGCGTGCACCGTGATAGATCGCGATAATCTCTATTCGAATTTCAGCTATTTCGTACATGATTCGGTATGATTTGTAGATAACTTCGCGAGCTGTCTCTCGCCCGAGGCGACCAGATTATTTCAGCCATCTTTCAAAGTGCTTCAGCGCATCCTCGTGCGGAACGCCTTTTCCTTGAACGATTTCGCTTTTGCCAGCATCAAACAGCGCGCGCACTATGATTGCTTCAATGGCATCTTATAGCTGGTTGCGCGCGAGCGAGATATCAGCGTCTTCTCAAAATAAGTTCACGCAGCAGATCATCACAATCGCGACGGCCGTCGATGACAAGAAGAATAACAACCGAGCGGTCAGAGACCTCGTAAACTATTCGCCAAGGCTTATGGAATATTTCTCGCAGGTTTTTTTCACCAATTTTCTCCAGCTCCGGGACAACTCTGCCACGCAGAGGAAATAGAGCGAGCGAGGTGCCCGCTTCAAAGATTTCATCCGCTATTTTTTCAGCGAGTTGAACACGATCAACAGCGAATCCCGTGACGATTTCAACGACGGCATCCGTCGCGGCATCAGTCCATATGACGCTAAATTGACTCATTACGGGTCTTGAATTTTGCTGCGATTGCTTTCTTGATTTTTTCTTTCGCGTCTTTATGCGACAAGACTCGCCCTTGCGCTACATCTTCACGCGCGAGCGCCACCATCTTCAGCATCGCCATCGTATCTTGCTGCTGCTGGTAGGTTTCAATATCGGTCAGCACGGCCTTCGCTTCGCCGTTCTGCGTGATGATGATTGGCCGATGGTTTTCAGCCATTTTTTCGATGATTTCAGCGGCGTGCGCTTTCACGTACGAAATGGGTTTAATGTCTTCGGCAAAGTTCATACCGCAGACTAAATCTGGTCTTTATTCTGTCAACAGCTTCTGGGCATGCCGCAACGCAGGAGCCTGTGTGCTAACTCATGCAAAAAACAAAAAGGCGATTTTTTGCGCGAGCCGGGGCCGCGTTTCGCCTGAACATGTGCGAAAATCGGCAAAAATTCGCGCCTTTTGGCGCCTCGTGGAGCAAATCGGCACGATTTGCGAAGGAATTTTTGCCGATTAGCGGACGCGGCTTGCGCGAAAAATCGCTCCGGCTAGTTGGCGCACAGGCTCACAGCGTACCGCGTCAACTCGCTGGCGACGGTGAAGCGTAACCTGATTCGGTTGAAGGCGGGGTGAGGACTATTTGCTATGGGCTTAAGTCCATAGCAAATAGGTCATGGCCAGTTTGTTGTCGTACCAAATCCACCAGGAGACGTCGTGAGACTTGACGGCAACGCCTCGCCTTCGAGCGCCTTGAGGAAGTTCACCAGGTCTTCCATTTCTTCATTTGTCATGCGGCGCGTCGTGAGAATCGGGTCTTTGGTGCCCGGAAAGTTTCCTGCATTGCCGGCAAAATTATAGAAGTTCACGACATCCCACAGGCTGTTGAAAGTGCCATTGTGGAAGTAAGGCGGTGTCAGATTCACGGAGCGCAGTGTGGGAGTTTTGAATTTACCGATATCGGCATCGCTTCGCGATAGCCCAGCAACCCGGTTGACCGCAGGCGTCGCATTATAGATCGAACTAGTGTTAAAGGTGCTGTTTGCACCGGTCGTCAGGTCCGCTATACCCGTGAAGCGACCGTCATCCATAACGCCCAGCGCTCCTCCGACCTGCGGTACGCCCAGGTTATGGAATGATCCGTCGCTGAAATTGGGGCCACTGTGACAGCGGATACAATTTCCCTTGCCGATGAATATTTTGAGCCCCCGTTTTTGCGAGGCAGTCATGGCATTCTCATTGCCCTCAGCCCACTGGTCGAAGGCGGAGTTCTTTGAAACCAGCTTGTGCTCGTAAGCGCCAATCGCTTTGCCGAAGTTAGCAAAGATTTGGTCCACATGGCCATCCGTTACAACCGCACCGGTATAAAGATCGCGGCCCCAATTATTCGTACTCGTCGGCAGGCAGGTTGATCCACCGCAATACGAGGAATGAATGGTGCCGCAAATAGCCGCAGTGTTAGTTGTGCCGAATATTGCATTGTATTCGGCCAGATAGGTAGCATTGCGGCAGATAATAAAGGCTACGCCAACCCTGCTGAAATTCTGATTGACCGCTGCTTCGACAGCGGGCCGCATCACAGCCCAGACTGAGTCGGTACCTCCTGTCCATGTGCTGTAGGTATTGAAAGAGGTATTGAGTACCGTCGGGGAATTCCGGTTAGTAAGCCCAGCACCCAATGAAACATTGTTCGGGTTTGAAGTATTATCCGCCCAGCCAAAACTCGATACGTGGCATGTGGCGCACGATATGAGTCGGGGCGTTCCTGCAGCATACGTCGTCCCGTTGCGATTACCCGTAACGGTAATCCCACCCGAAAACTGTGGATCCCAGAAGAACTTTTGCCCCAGTGTAGCCGCCGCACTGTTGTTCACATACTCATTACTCGCCTCGCCATTGGGCGCCTTGTAGATCAGCGTCTTGATAATCGCCAGCTCGGTATCGGAAAACAGAACTTCTTTATCATCCTGCGCGGTACAGGCAGAGAGAAAGAGCACTGCGGCTAGGGCGAGCCTCACCCCCAGCCCCTCTCCATGAAACGGAGAGGGGAGCCAGGAAAGGACTTTCCCAAGGGGTAAGGGACTCTTTCTCCCCCTCTCCACAATGTGGAGAGGGGGCCGGGGGGTGAGGGTGAGGCGCGAAAAAATATCCATAACTCTCATAACTCCCCCCCCTGCCTAAAATTTCGCCACCAGCGACGATGTGAAGATGTTGTTATCGAATGCATAGTTCTTGATGTAGCCGACCTCGAGGTTGATCGAGTACTCGGCCTTGAAGATGATGTTCTCGGTGATGTCGACGCGCACGCCGGGCGTGATCTGCGCGATATCGACGATGAAGACGTACTTGGGGTCGATTTCGGTTGCGACGCGGCGGCTAAAGCGGGTGTAGATGCCGAATGTGTTCACGAGGTCGAAGAGTCCCGGAAACGAGTACATACCCTCGACGTACCAGGCTTCGGCGATGTAGTTCTTGGTTTCGTTGATGCCGCCGCCGTCGGTATTGACTTTGAACCACTGGCCCCTGAGTTGCAGCGCTTTCCACGCGACCTGGAAATCGGGGCCCCAATCCCACTGCTTGGGTTTGTCAGAGGCCTGCATGTCCTGCGAGCCGTACGAGCCCGAGATACCGAGTTCGAGCAGGGTCACCGGCCCGAACGCGAAGTCATAGCTCAGGCGGCCGGCGTATGTCTTTCCAAAATTGCTTTCGACCGTTTCAAAAATGCGCGTATCGTTGGTGAAGGAGTTACCATTGGTAACACCAATATTCCAGATGAAGCGTTTGTCGAAGTGTTTTCCCCGCACTTTGACCCCGAGCGGGTTGCCGTCCATGTAGCGACCAACGAGGGTCGGCGTCACCGTCCAGCGGTCGGGAGCACGGCGCCAGCGGTATTCAATACCGGTAATGCCGATGAATTTGCCGGCAGTAACCGTGATGTCATACTGCGACAGCGGCTTCCAGTCGAGAAACGCCATATCGAGGTTGACGTAGCTGCCCAGGCCGGTCTGGTTCTGCACAACCGGCTGGCGCGGCAGAAATTCGGTTGAAACCTGCAGGCGCACATTGTCGTGTAATTCGGCAATGATATCAACCGTAGCGCTATTGATTGTTCCCATGGGATTGCCCCGCCCCTGCATCATGTCGAACATTAAAGGAAAGTTCGCTGCCTCGCCAAAATCATGCGCTTCGTGGCGCGTGTTCATGTAAGTTGCTGCCGGATCACCGACGAATACTGCCGTCTTGTCGGCAAACTGCTGGAAGCCGTTGGTGACATCTTTTTGAAATCCCACGCCTTTGTTTTGTGCAAAGGCAAAACCCATATCGACAAAGCCAGTGACCAGCAATGTGGGAGCTCCCTTAGCGGCGCCGGGGGCGTCACCCTCGGCGACAACGTTTGTTCCGCTGCCGGGAATTACTTCTTCACTCGAGGATGAAACTACAGCAGGCGAAGCTTCGGCTGGTTCACTAGCGCCCGCAGCTTCCACCGGCAGCGCCTCGGACGCGCTTGCTTTTTCGGCTACTGTCGGCGCAGAGACTGCTGCTGCCTTGCGCGCTTTAGTACGTACTTTCTTACGGCGCGCAGCGTCAGCAGCAGTAACGAGAATGAGACAAAAACCTAGCAGCAGCGCGAGGGTGCGAAGCAAGTAGCGGATTTCATTGCGTGATGACATTTCAGGACGCTGCTGGCTTTCTTATACAATCGACAAAGATATGAAAGCACATAACCGTAATCGCCAGCGCGAGCAAGCCCCCGCTTATTCGCAGCATGATGCTAAACGGTTCTTTATGCATGAAGAAGAGACCGAAAGTATGCAGTACCACTGCAAGTGCCAGCAAGACACCCCAGACTATCTTGCTGCGCTCTGAGGCGCTCGACATCAGGAACAGCACGATAAGCGAGAAATAAACCAGGCTCTGCCCGTTGAGGTGCGTATGGCCCAGCTTGAAATTCTCGTAAACAAACCAATCCTGAGTCTTCACCTTGACCGTAGATTCAGAATCCGCTTCAATCACCACGCCGCTCGATTGCCCATCATCGGGTTTCACTTCGGTCTTGGCAACTGCCGGTAAAGGGGATTCGACAGGTGCAGCATTTTTAGCCTGTTTTTCGGTGACAAGTCCATGATGCCATGAGCTCAACGCAAGTGCCACCATGAGTATAGAACCCATGAGCAGAGTGTAGATCGAGATGAGCGTTTTTGCGGACACTGGAAATTTGCGGATGTTAGGCCAGTTCATAAGGGTTAGCATACAGTCGGTAGGCCTCGGGGCAAGAACTTTCCGGGGTCAAAGCGCAGGCTCAAGGCAGCACTCATCATCCTTGCGCGCAATGGGATAAATTGGTCCGAATCGGATCTGCTGCAACGCCTGGCGAAGGTCTATCTGCGGCAATGGCGTGGCAGAAAGAAGAAATCTGCCACACTAAGGCGGCGGATGCTCGATTTTGCCATTCGCTACTATATGCCGCGCTTTATGGAGGAATACTTGTCGCGGCCTATGCCTTTGTCTCTACCCGGTTACGTCCCGCATGCTTGGCGGCATAGAGCGCCTGGTCCGCGCGCTCGATAAGATGCTTGTTGTCGTGATCCGTTTCAGGATTAAAGGTAGCTACTCCGACAGAGACGGTAACCCGCAGGAGTTTTTCTCCTTTGTCAGTTGGATTTTTCACGGCTAGTTTTTCTATTCGCTCACGATATTTTTCCGCAATACCTTTTGCCGAATCGATGTCTTTGCCGGGCACGATGAGCGCAAACTCTTCACCGCCGTAGCGCGCCGGCACCTCGTTGCCCCGTGCCAGGCTGATAAGAACGCGCGCTACTTCTTTGAGCACGATATCGCCTACCTGGTGGCCATAAGTATCGTTAAATTTCTTGAAATGGTCAATGTCGGTTAAAAGTAGACTGACGGGCCGGTTGTTTTCGCGGGCGAGCTCCAGTTCTTCGCGCAGTCGGGTCTGGAAGAAGTGGTGGATTTTCAGCTTGGTCATCATATCCACCGTTGCGAGTTCATAGAGCCGGGCGTTTTCTACGGCAATGGCTGCGAGTGAGGCGAGATCCGAAAGGAATGCCTTCTCCTCGGCGAGATACGGTTCGCCATCTGATTTTGGTCCCATGACCAGTATTCCGTTCGTACGCCCCTTGGCTTTCAGAGGTACGAGCAATAGTTCAGTATTAAGTTTGGAAAGCTGGTTTACTGCGTCGCGAAAACTGACCTGCGCTAGGCTCGAATGATCTGTTGCTGCGGCAATATTCCGCACTTCGCTCAGCGTAAGCAGGGTCGGATATTCGGTTAAGAGCTTCACGAGATCGCTCTTGTATGGTATGACAAACGCACTCGGGTTATCGACTTCGAAGCCGACCACGTTTTCGTCGAGCACGAAGGAGTGGTGGTCAATTTCCGGAACCAGAAAAATTCCCGCTTGCAGACAGCGGCTTTGAGCGATACTCACGTTCAGAATCGCGTCGATCAGCGAACGCAGTTCCAGATTTGAATTCAGGGCTTTCGAAAGCTCGATCAGCTGTTTTTGGCTGTGGATCTTGCGTTCATAATGCTCGATGAAGGTATCGGGCTGGTTCAACGGGGAGTGTTCCTTCACGCGATACCGAACGCAAAGCCGCTTGCGCGGCACAAGCAAAAAAAAGACTCAGTGACGCATTATTTCGCGGCGCCGCCGACAAATGTTAAAGAGCGTAATGGCGGCGCACAAAATCACCCATGCGTATAATTGCTTCTTCTGCCTGGGGTAAAACGCGCCAGGCGAACTCGAAGACATGAAAGAGACCGGGCGATATATCGAGTTCCACTTTTACGCCTGCCTGCCTAAGCGCTGCGGCAAAGAGCACAGAATCGTCGCGCAATATTTCATCGCCGGCGGCCTGTAACATAACCGGGGGAAATCCCTTCAGGTCGCCAAAGAGCGGGGAGGCATAAGGATGTTTAGGATCGTTGCCGTCAAGGTACATCTCGCGGAAATGTCGCACCCCATCTGGCGAAAGCATGACGTCTTTGTGTGGATTCTCCTGATAGCTATAGCCGCTGAGCGTCATGTCCACCCACGGCGAGATGCCGATCGCGAGGCCAGGCATGGGCAGGCTGTGGTCCCGCGCGACAAGTAACAAAGCGAATGTCAATCCGCCGCCCGCTGAATCGCCGGCCAGAATAATATTGCGCGGGTCATAACCCTGCCGCAGCACATGCTGATAGACAGCAAGCGCGTCGTTCACCGCTGCAGGAAACCGGTGCTCGGGCGCAAGCCTGTAATCGTAAACAATTGCCTGTGTCTCAAATTCGGCCGCAAGTCTCGAAGCAAGAGTGCGGTGCGTCTTGTGCGAGAACAACGTGTAGCCACCACCATGGCTGTAGATCATCAAGCGGCCAGCTTTCAGTTTTTCGGGTGTCCAGAAATCATAAGCGATTCCATCTATATGGCCTTCCATGAGCGAGCAGCCGGGTGCCGCACCAATGGCGACACCCAGAGCATTCAGCCCCAATTGTACCAGTGGTTTAGGTATGTTTCGATTAAAAGCCAGGCGCGTACCTGCGCCGACGATTTGCTTGATAATACCTGTGCGCAGATCGTCCGAAGAAGAAGAAGCCATATGCTCCGGTTCATGAATGCTTTTGCGAGCGTCGAGCCCATAACCATCACCGGTACCGCGAATTACCCCCGGTGCCAGTGGGAGTGATTCTTTGGCACGGTTATTGCTAGCGTGTGGTCAGATTGGTGCAAGAGCACCTTCATGTTGTCTCACTGAGCATTTTGACCCCCGGCTAACCCCGGGGTTTTTTTACTATAACGATCCTCAATCATCCTCTTCGTTTTCTCCTGCTGTGCTCTCCTTCGCAGTATCCGGTGGAGCGATGCACTCTGCTGCGAGTATGGGCTTGCGTTTGAGTAATGCAACGATCTCGGGACTGAGTTTTGCTGCTGCGGCCTTTAGTGCGGCTTTGTGCCGCGCCTCGTATTTTTCGAAAAAGCGGATACGCTCCTCGTCAGCCGGGTGCGTCAGAAAGAAGTCGGGTACATTTTGCAATTCCTCGCGGTGTTCCCGCGCGATGCGCTCAAAAAACTCGCGTATGGGTCGGTTAGAAATACCCGCCGCGACAAGCTTTTCTGCGGCGTAGCGATCGGCGTCGCGTTCGTGATCGCGCGAATTCTTAAGCAGTAACAATAAAGCTCCCGCATCGGCGGCCGTGGCTATGAGTGTGGCATCGTCCGTCATGCCGAACGCTAATGCCAGAATCACGCGGATGGTCATATACTGGCTGAGTTGCTGCATACCGTGCCGGCGTTCGACGTGACCTATTTCATGCGCCAGAATACCGGCAAGTTCGCCATAGCTTTTCGCGTTCTTGATGGTTTGCGAAAAAAAAGTCAGTTTGCCTCCTGGCAGCGCGAATGCATTTTCCACGTTCGACTTAATGATCTGTATGTCGTAAGAGTAGGGCGTGCCCGACTGCGCAAGCAGGGGTACCAGCTTCTTGAGGTCGCGTACCGTCTGCGGCGATTCACAGGTAAGACCGAACTCTTTGAGACCCGGCTCTGCCTGCTCACCGATCTTTTTATCCCAGGAAATCGGTATCAGCCTGTAACTGTTTTGCATGAAGAACCAACCGGCGATTCCTGTTACAGCAAGAGCGGCAATGAGCGCGAGCGTGACCTTACCCAGTGATTCGGACCAGACGAGTGTTGCGTAACGCCAAAAGACATTCTTGTGCGCCAGAAACTTGTCGCGCACCTGGCGCACAAAATGAATATCGGAAAAGGTGAGCATGCGGCTTGTGGCGTTGCTGCCCTCACGCCACTCAATCACATACTCTTTTCCACGCGAGCGTATCTCGAATGCATGGTTCTTGTCCACTGAGAAGACGAAGCGTTCGATTCCTGCGCTGTCTGTTTCATAAAAATGGAGTTCTCCGTGCGCCTCATCGAACACCAGCCGGCCCGTGCGCGGGCGCGGGTCGATGCCGTCGAGATACTGCGCTCTTACCTGGTGAATCACGTCAGGAAGTCTGCAATGTTATCGAGCAGTGAAGCGGCGTCAGCCAAACCTTCAGCGAGCGCGCTTGCTCCGGTATCGACCTGCGCCTGCATCTGCGAGTAATCGGGTTCGGCCGTCAGGCTGATACCTTCGAGCATCACTTTCTGCAGGCGTACGATGTACCACGGCAGATAGATACCGAGCGTGATGAAGCTGAGCATTTGCCCGACAAGGTTCGCGATGAAGACATCGCCGCCGTCAACATCCCCCTTCAGCGGAGCGCCCTGGAAGCGCGTGTGGCTTGTATGGTAGTTGGCAATTTTAGCCGTAAACCAGAAACGGTATATGCCAAATGTGAGGATGGTCAGCACAAACGCGACCAGATACATCAAGAGTATATCTCCGCCTTTACCTTCGTACATGAGGTTCGAGGAGCCGATCCGTGTATTCTCGTAGAGGTAACGGCGTATGTCAACGGCAAACCAGGGGCCATAGATTCCGAAAGTGACGAAAGTCAGCAGCGCACCCTTGAAGACAATCGCGGCCAGGGTGCCCGCGCGCCCGGTGAAACGAAAGCGAATTTGGTTAAAAGAAGTGCGCGACAGACGATAGCGGTACTGCGCAACAATGATCGCAGGCAGAAGGATGATCACTGCAATCGGCAGAATCATTGCGAGGTAAGGAGAGAGTTTTACCATGAGTGCATTCACGGCAAAAATTGCCGCCATGATGACAGATGCCTTAAGGAACGCAATGAAGCGCTCCTTGCCGGTTGCATGCCAGCCAAAGCGGCCGCCTGCAACGTTTGTATGTTCATAAAAATAGCGCTGCACATTCACTCTTGCCCAAAAGCTGTAAACACCCAGCGTGATTAAAGTGAGAAAAAGATTCTTGATCAGCAGTACAAAAAGTTCTCCACCCCGGGCGGTGAATGAAATGCGCAATGGGTTGGTCTGTTCCATATGAAGCGGACGATTGTTCAGCCAAATCGGTCGCAGCAATCATATTTTTGGCACGCTACGTTTCTTTAGCCATTGACAAGCTGTCCGAGATACATGCGTGCATACCAGGATCGATGACGGCTGTCGCTGTGCATAATAACTTACCGCAGGCGGTATTTGCATGCTTTGTCTGGCAAACTGACCTGCTTGCAGAGGTAACTGCCGACGAAGCCGAGGCGTTTTTCCGTTTTCTCGACACCGCCGGCGCCCACGGCTTCAGCCAGGAAACATCCGATGCGCTTCGGGAATTGTATGCGAAGCAGTGGCGGGAGTACCTGCGTACAGGCCCCCTGCGTCCTGATGAGTTGTGTAGTATGCTACGCGACCTCGACAGCAGCGCGCGGCAAGCCCTTATGGCGCTGCTGAAGAAGCTTGCGGTGGCTGCGCCGCGCAGGAAACGCCGATTGCAGAGCTCGCTCCACAAGCTACTCTGCCGGATGCTTTCCGGCGATGATTCCGCACTAGCAGGCCTTAACGCGATCCATCGAGAGAGCCGTTTCGGCACGGATGTCCCGAATGAGACGGTGCCGGCAACGCAGAGCGAAGCAGTGGTATCTACTGCGACGACTGTCAAGGTCGTCGAGGAGACACACCTTGTCTCCGCGAACGCAACCACCGTTGCAGAAACCACTACCCAAACAACGATCAGCTCCAACCAGCAGGTAATGGCCGTGCATAAGATGGTGCCCTGGAGCGAGCACGACGCAGTCAGTCCCGAGCGTCTGCAATTCTGGACCAAGGGTACCCGACTGATGCGCTGTATTGGAATCATCGACCGCAGCCATGACTTTCGCAGTTTCCAGTTTGTGTCAGAAGAGCCGACACTCTTCTTCTACAAGCCAGGCCAGTTTGTTACACTTGAGCTCACCATTGACGGCAAACGCTATCTGCGCTCTTACACCATATCGTCCAGTCCTTCGCGGCCTCATCTGATTGAAATCTCGGTAAAGCGCGTTAAAGGCGGCGTCGTTTCTAACTATCTGCACGACCACCTGCACATTGGTGACAGTGTCCTGATGAAGCCGCCGGGCGGCAAGTTCCACTGCTTTGACACGACCACAGACAAGTACCTGTTTCTCTCCGCTGGCAGCGGAGTTACCCCGATGCTTTCGATGGCGCGCTGGTGGCATGACATTGGCGCACAGCCGGACGTGATTTTCTTCCATTCGGTGCGTGAACCTGAGGATGCAGTTTTTACCGAAGACATGATGATGTTTACTTCGGCTAACCGTAAGTTCAGGTACTACGCCTCTTTCACGTCGCCGAATCTACCCGAGCACTGGCCGGGTATGAAGGGCCGGTTTTCTGAGGAAAAGCTGCTGCATATAGCGCCGGATTTTAGGGATCGCATGGTCTTTACCTGCGGCCCCGATTCGTTCATGAGAAACGTGCGGCTCATTCTGGAAAAGAATGGGTTTGAGATCAAGGAGCGCTTTCGTCAGGAAAGTTTTGGCACCCCCCGAGATAAGTCGGTACCGGAATCTACTCCCATTACCGTATTCGAGAGCAGGCCAGCTGCGCCGCCCAAAGCAGCTGCCAGAAAACCCGGCGACAGTGCAGACGCGGTCGTACATTTTTCTCTGTCTGCGCTCGAAGTGTTCGGCGGCGATATGGATTTACCCATTCTTGAGCTCGCCGAAGAGGTTGGAATCGAAATCCCCTCATCGTGCAGAGCAGGTACCTGCGGCACCTGCCGTGCGCTCAAGATCAGGGGCGAAGTCGAGTGCGATGATTCCCCGGCGCTCACGGACGCTGACCGCGAAGCCGGTTATATTCTCACCTGTGTTTCACGGGCGAAAACTTACGTCGAACTGGAGGTCTGATGTTTGCCAAGGCACCTGAACGCCGCATGGTCACAGTGCGAATGATTCTCTTCATCGCATGGCTTGTGCTGATCGTTTCGCTTTTCTGGGATCCCGTGACTCCAGCGCTGACCGAACCCGACAGCGGTACACCATTCGCGCTGAGTAACAAGCAGGTCATGGTGCAGGGACAGGCGCTCGAACAGAAGCCTTACGCCATGGGAGCTCGGATGTTCTGGACCATGATTCTGCCCTGTGTGCCGCTCTTTCTCATGGTGTTCGGGCATGAGGCGTGGCGCCGGATTTGTCCGCTTTCATTCGCCTCGCGCATACCGTATTACCTTGGTCTGCAGTGGTTACGGAAGACCTTCAACCGGCAGACGGGTAAGGTCGAACGGCGTCCGGCGATAATTTCTCCACAGTCATTTCTGGCGCGCTGGCATTTTCCGCTGCAGTTTATTTTTCTGAGCGCAGGCGTGACAGCGCGGCTGCTCTTTATCAACTCCGACCGCGTGGTGTTTGCCCTCTTCTTCATCGGCATTATCTCTGCGGCAATTATCACCGGTTTTCTCTATGGCGGCAAAACCTGGTGCAACTACCTGTGTCCGATTGCTCCCATGCAGCGCATCTACACCATGCCACGCGGCATCCTCGAAACACCGGCGCACACGCCGAAACAAGCTATAAGCCAGTCGATGTGCCGCGCACCGGGTAAGGAGAGTGACCAAAGCGTCTGTGTCTCGTGCATACAGGCCTGTCCTGATGTCGATCTTGAGCGCAGCTATTGGGAGCTCTTCATGCGCCCCGGCAGTCGCTTTGCCTATTATGGTTACTATGGTATGGTGCTGATGTTCTACGTTTACTATTACCTCTACAGCGGCGGTTGGGATTACTACTTTTCCGGCGCCTGGACGCATGAAGAAAATGCGCAGCTTAACCAGTTGCTTTACCCCGGTTTCCATATCAACGGCGTATCGTATAACATACCCAAGATTATTGCAGCTCCGCTCGCGATGACGGCAGCGATCTTGCTCGCCTATGCGTTCTGGTTTGCTATTGAAATCGTTTACGCGCGCATAGCGCGCCGGGTAAGCCCAGGCATCTCACAGGAGACAATCCGCCACCACATGCTGATGGTCTGTGCGTGGGCTACGTTCAATACTTTTTATCTGTTTGCGGGGCGACCAAATATTGCCCTGATGCCCATGTGGCTGCAGACTACCATTAATACGACAATTGTTGCAGCGAGCACGATTTGGCTGATGCTTAACATACGTCGGCGTGCAGAAGACCATGCCGAAGAGTCGCTGGCGGCTGCACTGCGTTCGCGGGTGAAGCAGTCGTATGAATCCGTAAAGGACTTCGTGCGCGGAAAGCCGGTAGAAAATCTGGACGCGCGCGAAGTGAACATTCTGGCAAGGCTAGCCAAGGGAGAATGAGTCAGCAATAGGCTTCTTGGCGGATTGTGTAATTTACCATTGATGTTTAGGCGGAGAGAGGTGCGACCGGAGGGTGAATAGTGGAAAAAAGCTGTTTCTTGGACAAAATCCTGTACTCCTGCCGGTAGGCAAGGCCCTCG
>CAYOZO010000015.1:0-37510 GCA_964408405.1 uncultured Turneriella sp. | reverse complement strand
TAGCCACGTCCTGTGGCGTGGCCATTCTGTAGGCTCTGTTATGTTTCTTCGCTAAATGTTTCAATATACCCTGTTGAAATCGAAAGCCTACGTATGTCTTTGCCAAGACCAAGTCTTCAATGTATTCACGAACCATTTCCCTGTCTATCTGCTTGATCACAGAAGAGAATTTTTGAATCATTTCAAAGACCCTGTTCACGGCTTGATCGATACTATTGGGATACTTAGACATATACCATCGAACCCAGTTTTCAAAGCTCCTGCCGCTAAATTCTGATATCAATTCTGACATTTGTCCCACTATGCGAGGTCGTGTACCCTGTGCATTTTGATTTGCGAGATTCATTATTTGAGTTGAGTACTTCGGAAAATCTGCAGGGCTGCCAATTTGCTCGGCATAGATTTCCTGATACTTGATCAATTCTTTGGGCATGAATCCTTAATATATTTGCCTCTTTCGATACGCAAATACCGGTCAACGTCGGCTGTAAAGCTGAAATATGTGTTAGCCCCAACCACCCAGCTTCACACCAGTTTCACTTTACGTGCCGTCTCATGGCACTTTTTTGCTTGCGATGGCTGAGACCCTGCTCTTTGAACTGGCAACGGAAGAAATTCCCGCAGCGTACCAGAAAAACCTGTGGCTCGACTGGGAAAAGCGCCTGCCACAACTTCTCTATGGAACGGGACTCAACCACGGCAAAATTAGTATCTTTGCCAGCGCACGCCGCATCGCGTTCAGTATCGATAACATCGAAGAGCGCGCCGAAGACACCACGGAAACTCTGCAAGGCCCCGCGAAAAATGTGGCACTGGATAACGACGGCAAGCCGACGCCCGCACTCATCGGATTCGCCAGGAAAGTTGGTATCGATCCTTATCAGGTGCAATTTACCGATTCGCCAAAGGGGGCCTATGCCACAGCCACCGTGGTACGCAGGGGCAAGACCTTGCGCGAGGCGCTGCCGGCGCTCTTACAGGAACTCTGTGGTAATTACCGTTTCCCGCGCTCGATGCGCTGGGCAGACCTGAGCAACGTTTACGCCCGGCCCATCGCGGGTTATTTTCTGATGTATGGCAACAAGCAGTGGCAACTCGAAGAGGCGGAGCTTAAGGCGACTGTTTTGCAATCCATTCCTTTTCGCGGCGTGCGCGGCCATTTCATTCTGGACAAGGAGCCAATCCAGGTTACTACCGCCTCTGCGTACAGCGCAGCTCTCGAAAGCCACGGCATCATCGCTGATCCCAGGGCGCGTCGCAAAGCAATAGCCGATATGCTGCAAGAAGCCGCAGCTGCAGAGGGACTCACCCTCATTGCGAACGAATCGCTGCTCGATGAAGTAAATTTTCTTGTCGAGCGCCCCTCGATCGTGGTCGGTTCCTTTTCCGAAGATTATCTGCGTCTGCCTGACGGCGTCATCTTGTCGGAGATGAACCAGCACCAGCGCTATTTCGGACTGCGTGACCAAGCCGGCAAAATTTCGAACCGCTTTCTCATCGTTGCCAACGCCGACACGAAAAATCCTGCAGCTGTACAAAACATCCGCAGCGGTAACGAACGTGTCTTGCGCGCGCGCCTCTCAGACGGCGCATTCTTCTACGACGAAGACCTGAAGCGCCCGCTCGCCGACCGCGTCAATGACCTGAAACAGATCGTGTTCCATGAGGGGCTTGGCACCTACCTCGAGAAGGTCCGACGTATCGGCGAATTTGCAGCGATCTTTGCCGGCAATCAGGCGGAACGCAATCTGCTGAGTGAAGCCGCGCGCCTGACTAAAGCTGACCTCACCACGCAGCTTGTCTATGAATTCGATCACCTGCAGGGCGAAATCGGCGCGGTCTATGCGGCGCGAAATGGAGTCAGTTCCGAAATCTGCACCGCGATTCACGAGCATTACCTGCCACGTTTCCAGGGCGATAGTTTACCCTCGACAAAACTTGGCACTTTTCTGTCGCTCGCCGACAAATGGGACAACACCGTGGCAGCGTTTCTGCTCGGTAAAGAACCCACAGCGTCTCAGGACCCGTTCGCAATACGGCGTCAGGTACTCTACATTATCCAGATGCTTGTGGCGCAGAAAATCCGCCTCAGCCTCTCGCACCTTCTGGAAGAATCTATGCGGATCTACGACGCAGATTACAGCGGCAAGACAGAACTTAATCAACTACGCGAAAAGATCGTGCAATTTTTTAAGGCGCGCCTGGTGACTATTTTTGAAGGAGAAGGTTTTGACAAACGCCTGACGCGCGCGGCGATTTTTTCCGGCTCGGATGACGCCTACGACCTGTTTACGCGCTCTTCTGCCCTGCGCGACATTGCCGAAAAGGACCGCGCCAGTTTTGACGCCTTGCTTGCGGCATTTAAACGCATGGCCAATATTATTAAAGACGTACAGAACCCTGGCCCGGTCAATACCAGCGTCTTGTCTCAGACGGAAGAACTCGCACTGCACGCCTTTGCGCAAAAGTTGCATGGTATGGCCGGAGAAGCCGTAGTCGATCCCCTTGTGCACTACCGCGCCATCTTTAGTGAATTTGCTGCAGGTAAGCCGATTGTTGACGCATTCTTTGACAAAGTAATGGTCAACCATGAAGATCCGACCATTAAAGCCAATCGGCAGAATCTCATTGCCTACACGTTGGCGGCGGTAACGCAGCTCATCGACCTGGAGCAACTCGCATGAGTAATTCTTCCGAATCCAGCGCCGAGACAAAGTACCGCAAGGTTTCTTCGCCCTATGGCTTCAGTATGTATGATGTCGAGGTAACAGCGGCGATTGAGAAGGCCAGTCGCGCCGCACAGGAAATCGTTAAGGCGCACGGTTTTGAGCGCATCATGCCCGCCATGGTGGATTACCCGGAAACCTTTTCCGAAAGCCAGCGCAGCGAGATGTTCAGCCTCAAAGACAACAGCGGCGAACTGCTTGCGCTCCGAAATGATATCACCGCACAGGTAATCAAGGGTTATGTCAGGCAGATCAAGCGCAAAAGCGGCGTCAACCTGCGCAAGTTCTACTATGCGGCGCCGGTTTACAAAGACGTGCGCAAGAACTATCCGCTGCCGCGCGAAATCTGGCAGATCGGCTGCGAGATAATCGGCGAGAATGCCGATTACCACCTGACAGAACTTCTGACCATCAGCCAGCGGATCATGCGCGATATCTTCGGCCACGAAACTGCTACGCAGATTGCCGATGTCAGGCTGCGCAATATCTTCGCCGAGCTTGCCGGACCTGACTACCCGGATGCCGAGCGCAGGCGTGACGCACCTTTCCTAAAACGTATTCTCACCGACGAGTTCAGCCTGACCGAAAGCGAGGCACACGATCTGGCGCTCTGGTTTTTTTACCCGACCCCCGAAAAGAAAATACCGCAGGCAGCAGCGTCGCTGCCGGATATTCTGCAGACTGCAATTGCCGACGCTGCGACAGAGGCGGACAAAACCATCCGTGAGCTCGCAGCGGTGGGAATCAAGGCTACCTGGCAGCCGCTGTGCGCACCCCGCAGCAGCTACTATAGCGGTCTGTTCTTCGAGACTTACGCTCGCGGTTTCACCGAACCACTGGTACGCGGGGGAGTTTATAACGAACTGGTAAGCCGCTACGCCGAGATCGAGGCTGGCGCCTGCGGCTTTGCCCTGGACTTGTTGCAGTTTTCGTGATCTGACAGATGTCGCCTGTTATGCGAATTCTGCGAAGCTCCATGGCTGTTTTTCAACAGCCTGTTAGAAACTTATGCGAAAACCAAAGCCGTACTGTCGCGTGGCGAGACTCAGCTCCCTGAAGAGAAGGTCGTCCGTGAACGGAAACGTACCCAGGTCAAACCAGTAGGCATCAAGGCCTTCCATGAAAATAAACGGATACGCCGGGCTGCGAATGACAACCTCGTAGAGCAGACCTGGTATGGGATTCAGCCTTTCCCAACGCCGCGCCAGACTTTCGTACAGACGCACGGTGAAACGCTCGGCATTGTAGAGGTCACGGTCGAGGTCCTCGGGAGCAAGTCCAGCCAGGCCAAAACTAGCCAGCGCGGCAAAGTTGGTGGCGATCTGCAGGTTAGCGAGATTACCCGAGCTGTTGGCATATCCGGTCTGCCGCACCTTAAACTCCGCCCGAAAAAGGAGAAAGCGGACATTTTCGCTCAAGATTCTCTGCGAATAATCGGGAGTACCCACATCGAATTCGAACAGCCGGGTTGCTGGGTAATCGAACGAATGGTGCGCTGACGCAGCGCTGGCGCTGAGCAGCAGAAGCAGAATTCCGAAACATGCTTTACAGGCAATCATCAGCGTATAAGCCTTCGTATCTTTATGAACGGCAGAGTCTTCAAGCACGCGCAACAAAAAATCTGCCTGATGCGCCGCATTTTGTTCTCGGTTATGCTCCCCCTGCTGACGAGCACCCTTTCTGCCGATGCCGCCTACGACGCGCTGAAGGGGCAAGTGAAGGGTCTTTACTCGTCTTTTCGTGCGACTTTTGCCGTGACCTCTTCGTCGGGACAAATCCAAACCGGAAAGATTATGTACCAGTACCCCGGTAAACTGCGCGTCGAAACCGGTTCCGGAGTAATTGCGACAAATGGTACTCACCTGTGGGTGCACAACAAGAACTCCCCGCTCTGCGCGCGTCAGGATGTTTCAGGCGTTGGCGGTGGCATACTGGGCCTTTTGGCTTCGTACGAGGGCACAATACAGGGTAACACGTATATATTCCGCAAGAAGGGCGCGCATTACGATGAGATTGTCGTGCAGGTTGCAGGTGGCATGCTGCGCAGCGTCCGCCTGAAGCACGGCGACGAAACGACGACCTACTCTTTTTCGGGCATGACGGTTGACACGGGAATCTCGGGCGCCATGTTTAACTACAAACCCGCGGGAGCGCAGATCGTCGAAAATCCATTGAATAACTGAAATGCAGGAATACCCGACGCCAGAGACGCCACGAAGCAACCCTGCGGCACGTGTCGTCTCGGTTTTCGGCAAGATCTTCTCGGTTACAGGTTACATTCTGCTCGGTGTTCTACTGCTACTCGTCGTGGCCTATAACTATGTCATGCGTCCGGATTTTCTGGAGCCGCGCATCATCGAACAATTCGCTAAAGCAACGAATGGCCGCATCGACCTTAAACTCGAACAGACGTCGCTTTTCCGGGGGTTCCGCATCCGCAATATTGCCGTACACCCGCCTGAAGGCTATTCTGGGACACCGATCTTCAGGGCAGACGAAATCAATATTCTCTATAATGTCTATGGATTCTTTCGCGGTTCGTTCGGTGTGCATGAAATTCTGCTCCGCAATCCTGAAATCTTCCTGGAACAACGCAACAACGTGTTTAACGTCGAGGCGCTGCTGAAACCGTCGGAAGAAAAAGAAAAACCCGAAGAAGAACAGAAAAAGGACGACGAGAAAGCCGGCAGCGATGTCATTTCCTGGTTCTTTAACGTGCACGTGTTTGCCCGCCTGGCGCTGGAGAATCTGAATTTCACGCTGGACGCAACCGATAATTCGAACAAGCTGAAGCGCTATGCTCATCTGAAGAATTTTCATTTCCGGTTCTCGCTGCTTACCCGCAATTTCAGCAGCGTCAACAAGGCCGACCCGGCACAGCTTGTGCAGCTGTTGAACGCTTTTGTCATCGAACTCAATCCGCAAAGGAAGATACAGCTGGCGTACGAAGGTCCGGAAGCGCGCATACGTACTGATCTCGATATGTTTTGGCTGCTCTTTTACGACGGCTCTTCTGATCAACCCGAGTTCATTTCGCGCATGCGCATCGGACAGGACAGAATACCCATCGCGCTCGGCAGAGGCCGCACGCAAGATTTGGCTCTTGTCTTAGAACACGCGATCGACTATGACGCGCGCGCCGACAAACTGGATATTTCCTCTTTCGTTGTGCGCTTCATGGGCGACACCCTGTTGTCTGTTACCGGCAGCGGAGACAAACTGCTGAAAAAAGACAGACGTATCGCCGTCTCGACGGGCGAATCGCGCGTCAATCTGGGCAAACTCTACGAAGTCAATGCCCAGCTATTAGGAAAACGGGATCCGTATTTTTCAGGATTCTTTTCGCTGAAACCAACAAAGGTGAATATCGTCGGCAACACCATCGACGACAGCGGGGGAGTTAAACTCGAACGGATACAGGTACGCCAGGGAAAACTCTCTCTCTCGATACCCTCGCTCGATCTTGACCACGCTGCTTTCGTCGATCCTTCCATCAAGCCGCTTCCTCTGCGGCAGGCCTCGGCAAAAATGCGCGGTAACTTCAACGGTGCAGGAATTGCGCTCGACGCCTCGCTTGCCGAAGACAAGAAAACTGCCGTCAGTTTTGCTCTGCGCGGCCTCGACCTCACGCCGTTTGCTGCCGGCGCCGCAGCGGGAACCATCAGCACTACCTTCAGCGCGACCGGCCCGTCGCCACAGGAGCTCGCGATTGCGCTGCGCGTTTTTTCGCCGCAGATTTTCTACTATGTTGACCGCGGCAAATCCGGTATCAACCGCATCGACATGAACATACGCGGTACGGTAAAAAGCTCCGAGAACTTCAGGAAGAACTCCATCAACATGCCTGTCATCAACTTTGCAAATAAGGACAAGGAATACGGGGCGGCCATTGACCTTAAGTCGCGGGCGCAGATCGAAAAGGCCGACAGCATACGCGTCACGTACAACCTCGACGGCCTTACTGTGGCATTCCGCGAGTTGGTAAACACCATGCCGGCTGCACTGCAGGAAAATCTCACAGCTCTGCTGAAATCCCTCAAACCAGGTAAGACGCTGCGCGCTGACGGCGAAACATCCCTATCCATCGGCGGAGGTGTCACACAGGTCGAACATCTCACGCAACTCGCGCTTCCCGATGTGCATATCGACGACATACGCATTAAGGCCAAGGCACGTCTCTCGCCACCCATGACCTATCTCGACCAATTCAGTATCACCGGGCTGCGGCAGGCGTTGCAGGTCAGCGCCAACGGCAGCCTGCGCGACGGCACCGAAGTTGTCAGGGACGAAAAGACTGGTAAACAGCTACGCATGCCCACCAAGGTGCCGGACATCCGCTTCAAGGCTGAGCTCAGCCGCAAGGAAGAAAGCGAAATTCTGGATGATATGTTCCTTGTCGGCAGCTTTTTGCTCTCGGGTCACGCGGAAGGCAACATCGTCGATGGCAAGGTGCAGATTGACAACCTGAGCTTCCGCAACCCGCAAACGAGGGTGGAAAAAGTCAACATGCTGTTTCCCTTCAAGCATGACCTTAAGCTGAAAAAGACCCTCAATTTGCGGGCGGGGAACAAAGAAAGAATTATCAAGAACTACAACTTTAACCGGCCTTACAATTTTTCCATCCAGAATATTGCAATACCTGATCCGAACAAGAAGGGCGAATGGCTTAAGCTGGTGTACGAGCGCGGCAACTATCCCGCTGTCGGCGCGTCGATGGAGTACAAAGATAACGTTTTCGTCATGCCGGTGATGCAGATGTACACATTGAACGGAGTAGTCACCATCTCTGATACCCTGTTCAACCTCGGCAGGCTGCGACCAAGCGAAATGGAATACTCTACAACTATACAGATCAAGGACATTGACCTCAAACCGCTTATGATCAAAGAAAAAGCGGATACGATCACTGATGGCAAGCTGCGCATCGACATATTACTCACAGGTAACCGCCTCGATAAACCTGTCGAAAACCTGAATGGCTACCTGTCTATTTTTCGCATCGGTCCCGAATTTGCCGAAGCAGTGATGAAGGCAGTCAAACCCAAACAGTCCGACATCATCAATACAATCGCAACCAACACTGCCATACCGAAGAAGATCAACATCGAATTACGCGACGGTTTCGTCTATTCCGATATTCCGATCAAGAAAGGAGCTGTGGGCACGCTCCTGTTTTCTCCGGACGAAATTAACAACCGCCGCATCAATATTCCTGAATTTTTCCAGCGCATCTCCAGCGAGGCAAGTACTTATACATCACCGGCTGCGACCCCCGGCAACTGAGGTCATTCGTGGGAGTTTTCTCTTTTCAACCGGAATTTAACTACGATGCGGTAAATGCCTCAGACTCGATTGAGGCCAGCAAACACCTGCTGCCCTTCAAAGGCGGATTTCTTAAGGGACTCGAAGCTCACCTCGTCAATGCCGACAACGTACAAAAATTTCTCGCGTCGGCTCCGCCGGAGACCCGTAAAGAAATCAACAAGAACCTAAAAGAAATCGACGCTGCTCTCCTTGCGATCATGCGGCTTTATGGCAATATCGAAAATGAATTGTCTCCGCGTACTATGGACACCGCGGCGCACCGCGAGTACTATAACCATTTTTCCGACGCAGACATCGAAGAGCCAAAACTGGACTATGTCCGACTGATACGAAGCTACGAACTCATTAAAGAGTTCAACCTTGCGGTCATGGAACAGTGGTGGAAGGTCGCCAGAATCTTCGAGTCATTTGCAACGCCGAGCGCAGAGAAACACTTTCTTGAACAATTGCTGGTTTACCGCATCTACCCGCGAATTGACCTCTGCAATCTGACGAACCTTCTGCTGCGTCGCATGGCGTATATCCTGAAAATTGACTCTGAAGAACAGGTGGGTGGGCGCATTACAGTGCGCGGCCACTACAGTAGCCAGATCAGCTATTCTTACTCGGTCATCTTTCGTGAAGACATCTCAGAGATCGTTGATGGTCTTGAAACGGTCCAACGCAACCAGGATTTTCGAGTCCGCGCGCCCGAGCCGATCAAGGAAACCCGCGATACGGCGATAAAGTCTCCTTATCTGCTCGACACGCGCGGCACCGAACCCTTCAACCAGACATACGCTTATCTGCTCGAGATTAACCCATCGCGGTTCACGCTCGAAGAAGCCAAGGTGGCCCGCTCTATTTATGTCGAAACCCACCTGGGAGCTGAAGATGACGCGCTGAGACAAGATCTGATCCGCAAGTTTATCTCCGCCGCGCGCAGCAAAGACCGCGTGGGCGAATATCGCGCATTCCTGAATAACTACTTCCAATTTACGCGAGATACCCTGCTGATGCAGGAGCAACGGATACCGGAAGCAGATCATACATTTTTTTTATACCACTTTGGTCCCGTATTCTTCGTCAAAGTATGCACCCATTTCATGCGTGTCGGTCGAACGGGTTATGTCCACCGGCATCTGAAACGAAACCAGATGGTGCGCGAGCTGCCGTACGAATACGTCAAATATGTCCTCAAGGACTGGTGGGATGAAAACGTCTATACGCAGGTACCCCGGGCAGAGCGCAACAGCCATGTTGCCTACGAACGGCTGCTCGACACCATCCGCACTGAATGGCAGGAGCACCAACTGCGCCTGCTGGTCCGTATCAAGAAAGATCCTAACCTGCTGCGAGCGTTCAATATCCATGATGTGAAAACGCTGGGAACCTTTGTGGAAAATGAGATTTCCTATATATATCACTTGAAGATACTGCGCTTTCTGGGGCAGGATTTCTTCTATTTGCCTCTGCACGCAAAGTCTCACCAGGCCTGAGGCCTTTAAGACTGGGCAGCACGGAGCTGTAACAGACAGTCCCAATCCTTTACACGGCGTCAAAAAACCGCGTTTTGGCGTATAATGAGCGAAATGTTGCCTTCCGGCGCGACTGACCTCGAGCAACAGCGCCTGCAGAAGCTGAATGCGATACGGGAAAAGGGCATCGACCCATACCCGGTCAGGTTTCCTGGCAAAGAAGATCTGCAGGCGATACGTTTGCGGCATTTTGGCGCAGAGGGCGAACTTACACCAGGGGAAGACGCGCCACAGGTCACCACAGCTGGCCGGGTTGTTGCAATACGCGACATGGGTAAGGCACAGTTTCTGCAGATTCAGGACCAGAGCGGCCGGATGCAGGTCTATGCAGGCAACAAGACCCTAAACGAAGAGGATTATTTTGTACTCCGCCAGCTTGATCTCGGAGATATCATCGGTATTGTCGGCAAACCCTTCCGCACCAAGACAGGCGAGCCCACCATTCACGCTGATCGACTGTCGATTCTGGCGAAAAACCTGAACCCGCTGCCGGTAGTCAAAGAGAAGGACGGAGAAATCTACGACGGCATCAGCGATATCGAACTGCGCTACCGGCAGCGCTATATCGATCTTGCGGTAAATGCCGACGCGCGCATGACATTTGTTCAGCGTTCGGCGATTTTGCGCGAGATTCGCGACTTTCTGCACCAGCGGGGCTTCATGGAGGTAGAAACGCCGATGATGCAGGCAATAGCTTCGGGAGCAGCGGCGCGACCATTCATCACGCACCACAATGCCCTCGACATCGATCTCTATCTGCGCATTGCACCGGAGCTTTACCTGAAACGCCTGATAGTTGGCGGTTACGAGAAAGTCTTCGAGATGAACCGTAACTTCCGTAACGAAGGTATCAGCACCAAACACAATCCCGAGTTCACAATGATCGAAATCTACCAGGCTTATGCAGACTACAACACGATGATGGAACTCACAGAGGAAATATTTGAAACGCTTGCGCTAAAGCTCACCGGCAAAACAGAAATCCCGTACGGGCCACACACCATATGCCTGAAGCGACCCTGGAAGCGCGTCACCTATCTCGACAGCATCACGGAAGCTACAGGCCTTGACTTCAACAGGTTTCTGAGCGAAGAAAATCCCTCTGTGGCTGAGGCAAAGCAAATGGCGGTGTCTATCGGGCTTAAGGCCGAGACGTTACACACTTTCTGGGAGGTGGTTGACCTGGTATTCTCTGAAAAAGTCGAGCCAAACCTGATACAGCCGACGATCGTGATGCATTACCCTAAGGCTATTTCACCTCTTGCAAAATCGATACCCGGTAACCCGCACCTCGTCGAACGCTTCGAGCCCTACATCACCGGGCGCGAAATGGGCAATGCTTTCAGCGAGCTCAACGACCCGCACGAACAGGAGCTCCGCTTTCGCGAGCAGGCGAGGCAAAAAGACAGCGGCGCCGAAGAAACAATGGCAACCGATGATGACTTTGTCACTGCGCTCAAGGTCGGCATGCCGCCCACCGGCGGCCTCGGCATCGGCATAGACCGGCTGGTTATGCTCTTTACCAACAAGGCCAGCATTAAAGACGTAATCCTCTTTCCGCTGCTGCGGCCCAACCGGCAAACCTGAAACTAAAAATAGGCAGAACCATAAAGTAAGGAAATAACATGAAAGCTCATCTCTCGTTCATCAAGACAGGACGCGACAAGATACAGTTGCTTAACCAGAAGCTGCTGCCGCACAAGCTCGACTATGTCACCTGCCAGAACGGTAACGATGTTGCCAAGGCGATTAAAGAAATGGTCGTGCGCGGAGCTCCCGCTATCGGCATCAGCGCAGCGTACGGAATGTACCTGACCGCATGGGAGGCTTCGAAGAAAAACAGGAAACTCACCCCTGACCTGCTGAAAAAACAGAAGCAGGTACTCGATGCCGCTCGCCCGACTGCAGTCAACCTGGCCTGGGCTACCGGCGAGATGCTCGCAGTTGCGAATACGTTTTTTGCGTCTGAAGCTTCCAAAGCAAAAGACGCCAATCTGAAGCTTTTGCTCAAACTCTACGAAAAAGCGCTCGAGATACACAACGATGACGCTGAACGCTGCCTCGCGATGTCGAACAATGCGGTAAAATACCTGCTGACAAAATATCCAAAAGAGAAGTACAATATTCTGACGCATTGCAATACCGGCTCGCTCGCCACCGGCGGCATCGGCACAGCCCTGGGCGCAATCCGGGTGCTGCATGAGAAGGGCAAGATCAACATGGTGTACGCCGACGAAACACGGCCATACCTGCAGGGTTCCAGGCTTACAGTCTTCGAGTTGCAAAAAGACAAGATACCCGTGACGCTCACCATCGATTCACAGGCAGCTTACCTGATGCAGAAAAAACTTATCGATGCGGTCTTTGTCGGAGCCGACCGCGTTGCCGCCAACGGCGATGTCGCGAACAAGATAGGCACATACGGCCTTTCTGTTCTCGCCCGGGCGCACCGCATTCCATTCTTCGTGGTTGCCCCGAAATCGACCTTCGACTCTAGCATCGAAAGCGGAGAAAAAATCGTGGTCGAAGAACGCTCCCCCGTTGAGGTGCTCGAGATCGCCGGCCGTGTCATTGCCCCGAAAGCGCCCGTGGTCAATTACAGTTTTGACATCACACCGCAGGCCAATATTACGGCCATCTTCACAGAGGACGACACGCTCGAATAGGCATGGCATTTACCCGGTCACAGTTACTCTTCTGCGCGCTCGCGATAGTGGCAATGGCCGTGTGCGCATGGTCTGCGTGGCTCTCGCTGATCGTGGCGCCGGCCGACGCAGCGCAGGGCAATATACAGCGTGTCTTCTACTTTCACGTGCCTCTTGTCTGGGTTTCGTTTCTTGCTTTTATCGGCGGAGCTATCATGAGCGTGCGTTATCTTCGCGGGCGCAACAGTCTCGACGATGCTTGGGCACAGGCCTTCATCAAGACGGGCTGGATCTTTACTTCAACCGTACTCGTTACCGGGCCGCTCTGGGCGCGACCCGTGTGGGGCATCTTCTGGAACTGGGGCGACGAACGACTGGTATCTTTTTTTGTCATGTGGATGATGTACAACGCTTACCTGCTGCTGCGCGCGACGATCGCCGACCGGGAAAAAGCCGCGCGCATCGGCGCGGTACTGGCAATCCTTGCGCTCATGAATGCGGCGCTGGTCGTTGGCGCCATCTATATCTGGAAGACTGCTTCGCATCCGGGGCCGGTATTCATCAAGCAAGGCGGCTCGGGACTTGCTGACCCAACGATGAAACTCGCGTTCTGGTCATCGTTCGCGGGCTTTACCCTGCTCTTTGTCACAATACTCATCACCCGCTTCAGCGTGGAAAAACGACTGGTGGAAATCAATGAAACACAAGGCTAAAATCATCGCATTTCTTTTGTTTACAACTCTGCCAGCAATGGCGGAATTTGATACCGAAGCCCTGCCGGGCGATCTTGCCGCACGCACGAAGGATTTTCTCCGCGCCGATACCGCTGCAGCACGCAGCGGCATGGCGAAGTTCAGCGACGACGAATTGCAGAAAATTACCACCGCATTCAAAAAGAGTCACAGTAAAGAAGAACAGCGCCTGTTCTGGCTCAGCGAAGAGCTGTACCGGCGCAACGCCGAACGCGTGTCTGCGGAGCGCATTCGTTACCTCTACTTTGCCGTACTCGCGGCTTTGGGTCTCATTACCGCATTCAGCCTACTGACTTTCCGGCAGGTGAACCGGCAACGTCGGGTACACTCACCGATAAACGATTTTCCGGCGGCTGTACCGGTAGCCCAAGTAGCGCCGGCGCCGGCAAAACGTAAGCCCGCGAAGAAAAAATCGCGGGCAAGATAATTCTATGAAAGGGATAATACTCGCCGGCGGCTCCGGTACCAGGCTCTACCCGGTGACACGGGTAGTCTCGAAGCAGCTGATGCCCATTTACGACAAGCCGATGATCTATTACCCGCTCTCGGCGCTGATGCTCGCCGGCATACGCGAGATACTGATCATCTCGACCCCCAGCGATCTGCCGCGCTTTCGCGATCTGCTCGGCACGGGCGAAGATTTGGGCATGCAGTTCAGTTACGCAGAGCAACCATCGCCCGACGGGCTGGCGCAAGCATTCATCATCGGCGCAGACTTTATTGGCAAAGATCCCGTGGCGCTGGTGCTCGGGGACAATATCTTTCATGGCCACGATCTCACCGAACTGCTCATGCGCGCTGTTGAACGCACGGAAAAACAAGGCGGGGCGGAGGTATTTGCTTACCCCGTACACGATCCCGAGCGCTATGGCGTCGTCGAATTTGATGCTAAATTTAACGCGCTGTCTATTGAGGAAAAACCAGCACAACCCAAGAGCAACTACGCAGTTGTCGGACTCTATTTCTATGACAACGGCGTAGTCGCAAAAGCAAAAAGTCTCAAGCCGTCAGCGCGCGGCGAACTGGAAATTACCGACCTCAACCGTATTTACCTGCAGGAACAAAAACTGCGCGTCAGCGTCATGGGGCGCGGCTTTGCCTGGCTCGACACCGGCACTCACGACTCGCTGCTCGACGCCTCACACTTTGTCAGCCTGATCGAAAAACGCCAGGGACTCAAAGTCGCGTGCATTGAAGAAATTGCGTACTTTAAGAAGTATATCAACGCGGATCAGCTCATAAAGCTCGCAAAGCCACTGGAAAAGATCGAGTACGGCAAGTATCTGCTGCGTCTCGCCAGGACGCCGGTACCATGACCCACAAATATCCGGAGCCCATCCTCATTGAGCCGCGTATTTTCGGAGATGCCCGAGGTTATTTCTTCGAACCCTATAACCGTAATACTTTTCTATCGCAGTGGGGCATCGATGACACCTTCGTACAGGACAATGAATCGTTTTCTGTTCGCGGTGTCTTGCGCGGTCTGCACTACCAGGCCGGCGAAAACGCACAGGCAAAACTCGTCAGGGTCGTGACAGGCTCAGTCCTCGACGTCGTCGTCGATATCCGCAGGAGCTCCCCCTATTTTGGCAGAGTTTATAGTTATGAGCTCGACGACAAGAAGAAGCAGATGCTCTTTGTACCGCGTGGTTTCGCCCATGGTTTTGCCGTGCTTTCCAAAACGGCAATCTTCCAGTACAAGGTCGATAATTTCTATTCGAAGGAAAGCGAGCGTGGCATACACTACGCCGACAAGCGACTGGCGATCGACTGGCAACTGCCTGCAGACAGCATCCTGGTATCAGAAAAAGACAAAGCCTTGCCGGTCTTTGAAGATGCGGAGTACTTCGACTGAACATGGCTAACATGCTGCGCGCACTGGTAACCGGCGGCAATGGCCAACTGGCACAATGCCTGCGCAAGCAGCAGCCTGAGGCCTGTGCAGCGACCTACGCGCCACGGTCGGAACTCAACCTCGAAGACCATGCTTCGACCCGGGCCTGGATCACTGGTATGAAACCTGATGTGGTCATCAACGCAGCAGCCTATACCAAGGTCGATCTGGCAGAAAAAGAAGCCGAAGCAGCTTTTGCTGCGAACGAAGCTGCGGTGAGGAACCTCGCTGAAGTCTGCCGCGATACCGGTGCGCTTCTGCTGCACATTTCGACGGATTTTCTTTTTCACGGAGCATTCAACCGGCCGATTGACGAGAACCAGGCGCCAGCCCCCATCGGAGTTTACGCGCAAAGCAAGCTGGCGGGCGAGAAGGCGGTAGCCGCGTCAGGAGTCTCAGGGGCGATTGTGCGCACTTCGTGGCTCTATTCTGAATTCGGCAACAACTTCATGAAGACGATGATCAGGCTCGCGAAAGAAAAGCCACGCCTCACGGTGATTGCCGACCAGCATGGTTCACCTACCTATGCGGGCGACCTCGCGGCAGGGCTCTGGCGGATGACTGAAATATTTGGGGAACGCAGACCCACTGGCTGTAAGATCTGGCATTTTAGTAACTACGGCGTCACGACCTGGTACGACTTTGCAGTCAGTATCCTCGCGCTTGCGGGCAGCAAGACACCGGTTGAGCCCATTCTCACTACGGAATACCCCGTACCGACGCCTCGCCCGGCATACAGCGCTCTCTGGCCGCGCCGTTTTTCGCAGGAATTTGAATTTCCAATCAGGAACTGGCGGCTGGCGCTCGCCGATGCCGTAGCGGCATTCACCAAACAACAAGACGGAGCTTTTTTATGAAAACCATTATCGTAACCGGCGGGGCCGGCTTCATCGGTTCTAATTTTATACTCTATATGCTGGAGAAATACCAGGACTACAAGATACTCAATTTGGATAAGCTCACGTATGCAGCGAATAAGGATTACTTGAACTCCGTTTCGTCGGATCCTCGCTATCGCCTGGTGGTCGGCGACATACTGGACCTGGAACTCGTGACGCGGCTTTTTAGGGAGCATGACGTCGCCGGAGTCGTGCACTTTGCTGCGGAGTCGCATGTCGACAATTCGATCAGCGGACCCGCAGTTTTTATAGAAACGAACGTAAAAGGCACTCTGACACTGCTCGAAGCGGCCCGCGCGCACTGGATGGATGCACCTTTCCAACCGAAGGCGGGCAAAGAGAATTGCCGGTTTTTGCACGTCAGCACAGACGAAGTATATGGTTCACTGGGTGAAACGGGTCTTTTCCGCGAAGACACTCCCTATGCGCCGAACAGCCCCTACAGCGCCTCAAAGGCAGGTAGCGATTTTCTCGCGCGCGCCTGGCACCATACGTACGGCATGGACACAGTCGTCACGAACTGTTCCAACAACTACGGCCCGCACCAGCACGCAGAGAAGCTGATCCCCACTATCATACGCAAGGCACTTGCCGGCGAAAAAATTCCCATCTATGGCGATGGCAAGAACGTGCGCGACTGGCTCTACGTGCGCGACCATTGCTCAGGTATCGACCTCGCCTTTCACAAGGGCAAGGCAGGCGAGACCTACAACATCGGCGGGCGTAACGAAAGGAACAATCTGCAGATTGCCGGCACCATTACTGAGCTGTTACAACACCTCGCGCCGCCACAGTCGCGCCAGCTGAGTATCGCGCACTACAAAGATCTGATTACGTTTGTCCCCGACCGTCCGGGTCACGACCGGCGTTATGCGATCGATGCCACCAAGATTGAAACGCAGCTGGGCTGGAAGGCGCAGGAGAATTTCGAAAGCGGTATTCGTAAGACGGTGGAATGGTATCTTGCGGCTAACGCCGGGCAATAGCTGCCTCTAGCGACTGCACGATTTCTTCCATCTGCATGGAGCGAGAACCCTTCACCAGAATAACACTCCCTCTTTCCTCGTGCATGAGCTGCGATACAATCGCAGAGATATCACCCCGCTCAAAGGCATAACTGCGGCCGGATTTCCCCGCGGCCTTACTGTAAGTTTTCACGGCAAGGCGCATGTCGCGACCGATGCCATAGAACGCCGCAACGCGCGCCTTTGCCGCTTCTTTGCCTGTCCATTCATGCAGCGCGCGACTGAACTTACCCAGTTCTTTAAAATCGCCGAACACGCAGACAACCGGACGACCCGCTGCATACTGTTTCGCTGCTGCGATAGAGGCAATCGCCGAGTCGGGATTTGCATTGTATCCATCGTCGATGATATGGAAGTACCCCTTGCGTACCTGCATTCTGCCGTCGGGCGCATGAAAAGATCTGACAGCCTTCGCAATATACTGTTCGTCTATTCCCACATCGTGAGCCACTGCCGCCGCCAGCGCGAGGTTCGAAAGCCATGCGCTGTTGGCATGGCGAAAGACCACCGGGGTTTTGCCGATCAACAGTTCATACCCGGTCGGCGCTGCAGAACGTACTCGTAAAGGAGCCGATTTTCCCGGATCAATTTTCTTCAACAGAATACCATTGGCGCGTGAGCGGGCAGAAAGTGTCGCAAATTCGGCAACCTGCGCGGGCACGTAGAGAACTCCGCCTTTCTGCTGCCCATGCGTAATTTCTGCTTTGGCCAGAGCAATGTTGCGCCGCGATCCGAGAAATTCGATGTGTGCATGACCGATACTGCTGATAACTGACAGGTGGGGCCGGGCCATGCGCGAGAGGAAATCGATCTCGCCTGCGTGATTCATCCCCATCTCGATCACGGCAACGCGCGTTTCCTTTCCGATGCGGAACAGCGTAAAGGGAACACCGATATGATTGTTGTAGTTTTTTTCTGTATAAAGCGCGCGGCGGCCAAGAGCCGTGCAAAAAATCTGCCCGATCATCTCTTTGGTCGTTGTCTTTCCGTTAGACCCGGTAACTGCAATCACCAGCGGAGAAAAGCGATTGCGGTGAAAAGCCGCCAGTCGGCCGAGCGCCAGCAGCGGATCGTCAACGACTATCGCCTGTGCCCTTGTTTTCTCGTTGAGGGTCTTGAGTACCTCATGACCTTTGCGCACCAGGAATGCTGCGGCTCCTCTTTGCAGCGCATCGCCGATGAAATCATGCCCATCGCGCCGATCGGTAAGCGGCACGAAAAGCGAACCCGGTTCGACTTCCAGCGAAGAGGTAGTAATCGAGCGCAGGCGAATTTCGGGCGATTGCAGCACCGGTAGTTTGTTGCTGCATATTGAGGCGACCGTAAAGAAGTCGTAATCCATCCGCGCGAACATGTGTCGAAAAAACCTTGTGCCATGCAGCGTCACTTTATTCTCGCAGTCCTGAGCAGATATGCCACACTGCCGCGTGCATATTCTGCTTGCCGGTTATGGTTTTGTCGCAAGAGCAGCAGCTGACCTGCTCTGTGCTGCCGGTCACAAGATCACCGCTTTACGACGACAGCCGGATACAGCGCAAGCAGACCGGGAAGTTATTGCCTGCGATCTGAGGCATGATCGGCCGTGGAACAGCAAAAAGCAGTTTGATGCAGTGGTCTTTTCGCTTGCCCCCGATGAGCGCAGCTATGAGGCTTACAAGGCAACGTATTGTACAGCCCAGGAAAACCTTCTTATGTCTGTCGAAGCACAGCATTACATTTACATCTCGAGCACGGCTGTGTATCCCGAGAGTCAAGGCCGCTGGCGCGAAACGGATGCGGTCGCCCATTCTGAAAGCGCAGAGCTGCTTCTCGAGGCAGAAACTATCGCCGGGCGTATTGAGACCTGCGCGATACTGCGTTTTGCCGGGCTCTACAACCGAGACCGCAGAATTTATTACGGACCGCCGGTGAATGCCACTGAAGATCGGCTGGTCCATTTTCTCCATCGTGCTGATGCGGCCAGGGTCATTAGCCATGCCATAGCGCATGGACTGAAGGGAGTTTACAATGTACACGATGGTAATCCGCAATGGCGGTCTGAAATCTTTCGCCGACTGGGATTTCTGAGCGATCCGCCGCCCCGCACGGTCGAGAGATGCATTTCTGCCGATAAGCTGTTTGCTACCGGTTTTCGGCCGACTTATCCGGACTATTTCACCGGCCTCAGTGCCTGACTGCTTGCGTAGCAAGCACAGCCCAGGCCATGGTAGCCTGAGAAACCTGGTAAACCTTTGGGATATCGATTCTGCCAGTTTTTGTTAACACGATGACTGCGGATGGCACAGTGACGGCATGAGCAGACGAAGGTTATTGGCATTGCTTCTCATTGCGCCGCTGTCGATGGCGGCCGAAGAAGAAGTCTCATCAACGGCAGCGCCGGACGCAGAAGAGAAACAGAAAACGTATTCTCTGGCCCAGATTACCGAACGGGTGCGCGAAAGCAGCGAGTTGATTCAGGCACAAAAACTGAAGATTCAAAGTACCGAGGCGCAGGGACGGCAGGCGACCGCCTGGCAAAATCCGACTATCTCAGCAGAACTTGGCAGGTTGCGCGACACGCAGAATAATGCGATGACCTATGACTTCAGGCTCACACAGCCGATCTATTTTCCCGGCAAGATGGGTAAACAGCTTGAAGTTTATGAACTGGAAAAAGAAATTCAGGAAATGCAGGCTGCCGATCTTACGACTTCATTGGCGCTTGAGGCCTCGTATTACGCCTATGCCTACCAGGTCGCCGAATTAAAATCCAGGTCGATCAACAATCGCATAAACCGTATGTCGCTGATGCGTACGTACATGCGCGCGCAGGCATACGCCTCGCCGGCGAAAATTATCCAGCGGAACATTGTCACCAACCAGCTTCTCACGCTGCAGAAAACTCTCAACACGGCGATGGCGCAAACCGAAAGTTCCTGGCAGAAACTGAATATCTATCTCAACGAACCGGAAAAGGTAGCGGTCGCTGCACCTTGGCTGACAGAACTCAAAGACATCGATGTGGTCACTTTCATCAATCGGGTGCGTGAA
Source organism: uncultured Turneriella sp. (assembly GCA_964408405.1). Taxonomy (GTDB): domain Bacteria; phylum Spirochaetota; class Leptospiria; order Turneriellales; family Turneriellaceae; genus Turneriella. The sequence goes on along the minus strand of CAYOZO010000015.1, from coordinate 17,697 downwards.
GGTAATCGTCGAATCAAATCGGGCAAACTCCTGCTTTCCCGCATCGAAGCCGAGGTCTCTTTCCAGAAACGCATTCCGCTTCCGGATGTGAGCATCAGCGCCTTTTACCGCCGCGAGGCACTCGAACAACCTGGCGCTAACCAGTTCTACGGCGGCGCTGTCACGGTGCCGATTCCCGTCCTAAACGCCAACCGCGCGGGCGTAGAAGCTGCCGAGAAGCGACTGGAAGCCGCTCGCGCAGAAGCAAACTACGCGCAGCGCGAAGTGCTGCAGATGGCGCGCGCAGTGCATGCTGAATACACGCAAAAACGCAAGCTGCTCAACGATTTTAGCGCCGATCAGATTCCCGTTTTGGAGCGCCAGATGCGCTACGCAGACAGGGAGCTCAAGCTGGGTCGTATCGATCTGTTGTCCTATCTCGAACTCGAGCTGCAGACATACCAGGCCATTGAGTCATTTTACGACACGCAGCTCGAGCTGGTTAAAGCGATCACGCAGATGATTTACCTGATGGGCGACAGCGCAAAGTATAACGGGGACCTCTATGTTTTCCAGGCTGATTGACTGGGCGCTAAATAACCGAAGCGTTGTGCTCGGTATCGTGGTGATGCTCTGCATCGCGGGCCTTTTTTCCGCCACAAGGCTGCCCGTCGATGCAGTGCCCGATATTACCAATGTGCAGTCGATGGTCATTACGAAGACCGGCGCTCTCGATCCGCAAAAGGTCGAAGCGACGGTGACTTATGTGATTGAGACCGAGCTACAGGGCATACCCAAAGTTGAAGAGATTCGCTCTATTTCAAAATATGGCCTTTCGCTGATCACCATTGTTTTCGAAGAAGACACGAATATCTACCTGGCGCGACAGCAGATCAGCGAACGCCTCAACCAGGTACAGGATAGCCTGCCCGCAGGTATCGTACCTGAGCTCGCGCCGCTTTCGACAGGTCTTGGCGAAGTGTTCTTTTATGTCGTGGAAGCCAAACCTGATTCAGAGCTGGCCAAGAAGCCGGAGAAAGACCGGCTCATTTACCTGCGGACCGTACAGGATTACATCATTAAGCGCCAGCTCAAGGGAGTTAAAGGTGTAGCGGATGTCGATACCTTTGGCGGCTACCCGAAAGAAATCCACATCAATCTCGATACGCGCAAACTCGAAGCAAACGGCCTGACGATTGAACAGGTGTCTGAGCGCCTGAACACACTCGGTGAGAACTACGGTGGCGGCTATATACAGCGCGATGGCAAACAGATTGTTATTCGCACACTGGGCCGCGTAACCGATCTCGATAAGATACGCAAGGTACCGATTAAGCGCTCCTACTTCGGGGCACCGATTCGCCTCGGCGAAATCTGCACCGTCACCATACACCACCCGCAGCCGCTGGGCGGCGCGACGTACCGCGGTGAAGAGGCGGTCATCGGTATGCCGATGATGCTCGCGGGCGCGAACAGCCGTAACGTCGCGGCAGCGATCGGCGAAGCATTCAAAGATCTCGATCTGCCACAAGACGTACAGGTGCGCCCTCTCTATTCGCGCGATTACCTGGTCAACGCGACGGTAAAGACCGTGCTCAAAAACCTCGCTGAAGGCGCAGGTTTTGTCGTGATCGTTCTCCTCATGATCCTGGGCAACGTTCGGGCGGCAATTCTGGTCTCGCTGGCAATTCCGATTTCAATGCTCATCGCCGTAATTGGCATGAACTACTTCAACGTGTCAGGCAACCTGATGAGTCTGGGCGCGATCGATTTCGGATTGCTGGTCGATGGCTCGGTGGTCATGTTCGAGAACATGATCAGGCGCATGGAAGAACATGACTGGTCACTGCCGCTTGAAGGAAACCGTAAGCGCCACATGATTTTAGAATCAACGCTCGAAGTATTGCGCCCTATTATCACTGCGCTGCTCATTATCATGGGTGTCTTCATTCCGCTTTTTGCGCTCGAAGGCGTCGAAGGCAAGATGTTCCGTCCGATGGCCCAAACCGTCCTTCTGGCAATGGCGGCGAGTCTTGTGCTGGCGATCGTGCTGATGCCTGTTCTGGGTTACATGTTTTTCAAACTCAAGAAACCTCAGCCGGGCCAGCACCACGATCACACACCATTCATTCTTAAATATATCCTGAAAGGATACGAACCATTACTCAATTTCGCGCTCAAGAATCCGAAAAAGATTATCGCTCCCACTGTTGCGCTCACCGTGATTTCTATTGGGCTGTTCTTTCGTATGGGTGGTGACTTCATACCGCAGCTGAATGAAGGCGACATGGTGATCAACTTCAGCCGGCCTGTGCAGTCGAGCTTTGACACAGTGCTGGGCATGCAAAAGAAATCTGACAAGGTCATCGCCTCGTTCCCCGAAGTGAAGGAAGTTTACAGTCGTTTCGGAACGCCACAGTCCGCAACCGACCCGGCTGGCGTTTTCTTTTCCGATACATTCGTTATCCTGGAAAAAGACACTTCAAAATGGCGAAAAAAGAACGGCAAGACGATAAGCAAAGATGAACTCTATAGAGAAATAGTTGAAGCTATCGACGCTGACAAATCTGTCGGCAAGCAGGAATCTTCCGGGACGCAGCCGATTGAAATGCGCTTCAACGAAATGCTCGAGGGTTCACGCGCCGACGTGACCATGCGCATCTACGGCACTGACCTCGATAAGCTGGCCGAAATGACGATCCAGGGGCAGCAGATCCTGGAAAAAGTTAAGGGTGTTGAAAGCGTGCAATCCGACCCCATCATTGCGCTATCTAAAAGCCCAGTACTTGACATTGAACTGAACTACGATGCAATCTCGTATTACGGCCTCGATCTGATGGACGTCAACCGTGTGGTCGAGATGGCCATGAGCGGCAACAAGATTGGCAATCTCTATGAGGGTGCATACCGCTACCCGATCGTCACGCGCCTTGACCCGAAACTACGAAACGATGTGGCACAAATACGCAATATCCCTGTCGGCCTCGAATCAGGCGGCAGCGTCCCGCTCTATAAGGTAGCGACTATCACCGAGCGCGAGCAGGTTTCGACGATAGCGCGCAGCCAGGGCCGGCGTTATGCAGCGCTTTCCATTAATCTCGGCGACATCGACGTCGAGACCTTCGTTAAGCATGCGCAGGCCGAAATCAAAAAGCAGATGCAGCTTCCGGAATTCTATGAGATCACCTGGGGCGGTCAGTTCAAGAATCTGCAGCGCGCCAAGGCGAAACTTGCGGTGATTGTACCCATTACGCTTGCGGGTATTTTCCTCTTACTGATCCGTTACTTTGGCAGCTACAAACAGTCGCTGCTGGTGTTCATGGGAATTCCCACAGCGATAGTCGGCGGAGTCCTGACACTCAGCGTTGTCGGAATGAATTTCAGCATCTCAGCCGGTGTCGGATTTATTGCGCTCATGGGAATCGCCATTCTGAACAGTCTCGTTCTGGTAAGCCATTACGATGAACTACTCGGCAAGCATCCCGGAGAAAATGTGCTCAAGCTGGTCCTCGAAGGCACGCTGGATCGTTTCAGACCCGTGGTGATTACAACACTCGTTGCCGGCCTGGGCTTTCTGCCTATGGCGATCAACTCGGGTCTCGGTTCTGAAGTCCAGAAGCCACTGGCCACCGTGGTTATTGGGGGATTGATCATTGCGACGGTGCTGACCGCTCTATTGCTGCCCGCGCTCTATACGATGATTTTCGGCAAGGTCCGCCAAACAGAGCCGGCTCAACCATCGGATCTCGCGACTGTTGCAGCGTTCCGTGAGCGCGAAATTAGCTTCGCAGATGCCGACGCAGAGACCGTTGAGCCGAAACAGAAAAAACGCAGCAAGCGGCAGTGATGCTATTCGCGCTGCAAACTGGTATCCGCCATGAGCTGTCTGTATGCCTTGCGCGGGCTCAGCGAGCGCCCTTGCTCACTCAGGAAACGCCTGATGCGCCGCGACCCGGGTACACCATGAAAGAGGTTGAGCATATTGCTGAAAAAACGCGCTGCAGTCAGGCCCGGCTCTTCGTTCTGCTCGGCATAATCGGCCATCCGCTCAAGAATGTGAAATCGTGCATTGAGCGACCTGGCATCTGAACCCGTGTAAAAGAAGAACGGGTCTTCGTGCGCCAGCCTGCCCAGCATGACTCGGTCGGTCTTTTCCAGGTGCGCAAAAATTTCTTCTTTGCTTCTGATGCCGCCATTAATTTCAATTTCCTGCTGCGGTATGTGGGATTTCAGACGATAGACCCAGTCGTAGCGCAGTGGCGGTATGCTCCGGTTTTCCTTGGGAGTAAGACCGCCCAGCGTTGCCGTGCGCGCGTGAACCGTGAGATGGCTTGCTCCGGCTGCGAAAATTTTTTGCGCAAAGCGGAGCAATTTTTCTTCCGATTCCTCACCCGTAATTCCTATGCGGCACTTCACGCTCACGGGTATGCTCACCGACGAAGCAATTCGGTTAACTATCTCTGCGACTCGCTCTTCGTCACGCATCAGACAGGCGCCGAAATTACCGCTACCCACCCGATCGCTGGGGCAACCGCAGTTGACGTCAATACCGCTGTAGCCGAATTCTTCACCAATGTGCGCTGCAGCCGCCATCTCCTGCGGATCGCTGCCCCCGAGCTGCAGCACGACCGGCTGCTCCAAGCTGTCGAATCGTAGCAGGCGATCGCGGTTGCCTCGGGTTACAGCCTGCGCCGCAATCATCTCGGTATAGAGCCTCACGTGCGGGTTGATGAGCCGCATGAAATACCGGAATCTGCGGTCGGTGATCTCCATCATCGGCGCGATGGAGACTTTTTCCCACGGAACGACCGCTGCGCTCATCTAACGCCGTTTCCCGGGTTTGCTCTTCTTCAGAGCTTTCTCTCCTTTGGGTTTCGGGAAAAGCAGCTGCTCAATTTCGCTGTAGTGTTTCACGGGAAAAATGTTCAGACCCTTTTTGAGCTCCCCCGGAAGCTCTTCATAGTCGCGCAGGTTATCATAAGGAAAAATCACATTGCGAATGCCCACGCGCCGCGCGGCCACGATTTTTTCGCGCAAACCTCCGATAGGCAGAACATCGCCCGACAACCTGATCTCGCCGGTCATCGCATAACCCGATTTTACTTTCTGGTTGCGCAGTAGCGACAGCAGCGCAGTTGTAATGGTGATACCCGCAGAGGGGCCATCCTTGGGTGTCGCGCCGTCGGGTACGTGTATGTGTATGTCGTGCCGGCTCCAGAAACGATCGTCGTTTTCGAGCGAGCGGGCAAAGGATACCGCGATTTCGGCGCTTTCGTTCATCACTTTGCCGATCTGCCCTGTAAACTTCACCTTGCCGCGACCGGGAAACTTGCGCGACTCGATGACTAGCGTTGCGCCGCCCATTGCAGTGTATGCAAGGCCAAGAGCTGAGCCGATGGCCAGCTGAGTAAATTCATCCGCACGCGTGAAGACAGGCTTGCCGAGATATTTCGGAATTTCTTTCGGCGTCAGAGTTGCCGGAAACGGCTTTTTTTCCACCAGCGCGGCGGCTGCTTTCCGATACAGTTTCTGAATTTCGCGTTCGAGCCTGCGCACTCCTGCTTCACGCGCATAACCGTCGATCAGAAACCGCAGGCCGGAGAGCGATATTTGAGGCGCATTCTTTTTCGTAAGACCAGATTCACTAATTGCCCGGCCGATCAGGTATTTTCTGGCGATCTGCAATTTCTCCTCGAGAATATACCCCGGCAGACGAATCACTTCCATGCGGTCGAGCAGCGGTTCGGGTATGGAATCCAGCGAATTTGCCGTGGTAATGAAAGTAATTTGCGACAAATCGAACGGCAGGTCGAGAAAATGATCCCGGAACTCAGAATTTTGCGCAGGGTCCAGAACTTCGAGCAGGGCTGAAGACGGATCGCCATGGTAAGAACGTCCGAGCTTGTCGATTTCGTCGAGCATCAACACCATGTCTTTCGCCTTGGTGGTTTTCAAGGCCTGGATCAGCTTGCCTGGCATGGCGCCGATGTAGGTACGGCGGTGTCCCTTGATCTCTGCTTCGTCGCGCATACCGCCGAGCGAGAAACGGTAAAACTTCTTTTTCATCGCGGCGGCTATCGACTTGCCGAGCGAAGTCTTGCCAACGCCCGGAGGTCCGACGAGGCAAATTATAGAGCCCTTGACGTCGGATTTCAGACTGCGCACGGCAAGATATTCGAGAATCCGCGTCTTCACATCGTCGAGACCGAAGTGATCCCGGTTGAGTACCTGCCGCGCATACGCCAGATCAATATCATCAACTGCGGTTACGTTCCAGGGCAGGTCGAGTATCGTATCAAGATAGTTACGGATAACAGTGTACTCATGCGAGCTTGGCTCGATGTAATCGAGTTTACTGCATTCATCAAGCGCCCGTTCGTTTGCTTCGGCAGGCAGCTTTGCCGCCTCAATTTTCTGGCGGTAGTAATCGGCGTCTTTATCGCGCGTTTCCGGTCCGCGTAACTCGCTCTTGATTGCTTTGAGCTGTTCGCGCAAGTAATACTCGCGCTGGTTGTGTTCGACCCCCTGATTGACTTTGCCCTGGATTTTGCGCTGTAGCTTTACAAGATCCAGTTCGCGCGCGAGGAACTGTAATACTCGTTCCAGTCTGCGTCTGACATCGAAGGTTTCCAAAATCTCCTGAAATTCCTCGCGCTTGAGGTTCAGCACACTCGAAACAAAATCAGCGATCTTACCTGGTTCTTCTACGTTGATGAGCGTCAGCTTCATCTCTTCAGTAAAATACGGGTTCTCTGTCATCATCTCTTTGGCCTGATTCAGAACGCTGCGCATCAGCGCGATGAGCTCTTTGTCACGTACCTGCGTGGCTTCAATCTGGTATTCAACCCTTGCAAGCATGTGCGGCTTTGAATGCAGAAAAGACTGGATCTTGAAGCGCTCGAGCGAGTTCACGAGAAGATGCATACCGCCTTCAGGCAAATTGATCCGCTTGAGAATTTTGGCTGCCGTGCCTACCCGATAAAGCTGATCAGGCCCAACTTCGGAGCTGGTATCGTCATGCTGCAAGACCAGGCCGAGATACTGGTTCTGCTTGTGGACGTTCTCGATCGCCTCTGCGAGCTTGCCTTCGGCGATTACCAACGGAGTGACCATTCCCGGAAATACCGGTCGGTGCCGAACCGGCAAGATAAAGAGTTCTGGCGGCAGAAGCTGATTTATGGGGACAATGAGCGGTTCTTTATTTTCGGCCACGGCCTATATTTTAACAAAAAACAAGGCAAAAATCCATTTTTGACGGATTTACAAAAACACATTTACTGACAAGCCGTCGCTTTTGGATTAGCAGCGGATATGGCTCGGCAAACGCTGGCGTTATTTTTCAGTCTTACGCTCGCGATCGGCTGTGGCGGCGGTGACGGCGTTGATATTTCAGATCTCGCAGCAGGACGTGCGAGCGAGGTTTACGGACAGGAGGATATCAAGGCTCGCGGTAGCCTGAGCGAAAACCTTCCGGGCGAAGCAATCAACTTTGGCATCACGCCGTGGGATGAACCCGATAAACTGCGAAAAATGTATGCTCCGTTCATATCTTACCTGTCCGAGCGGTTGAATGTCAATATACGTTTCATGGTGGCGCAGGAATACCCGGAACTACTGAATGACCTGCGCCGCGGAATTGTACACATCGCCGCATTCTCTCCTGGCGCTTACGCCGATGCTCTCGATGCGGGTATCGGGAGTTTTGCGGATTACGTCGCATCTACACAGAACGAGGGTAACTCCTACTACCGGGGAGTTATTATCACGGGCAAAAATTACCGCGACTTCAAGGCTCTCAAAGGCCAGTCATTCGCCTTTGTCGAAAAGGGGTCGAGCTCGGGCTACAAGTTTCCGCTGGCGCTGCTGCTCGCGAAGGGAGTCGATCCATACCGCTACTTCTCAAAGGTTTTCTATCTCGGTTCGCATGCAAACGTCGTCGATTCAGTAGTCGCGGGCAAGGTCGCCGCAGGAGCCACCTGGGATGGCTACGTGGAACGGCAGTTGGGCAAGAATCAGGACAAAGTCAGGGTGCTCTATCGAACCGAGCAGATACCTTACGATGCAATCGTGGTCTCGAAAAAGAAAGGCAGGCGCTTTGCGAACCAGCTGCGCGCAGTATTACTGCGCATCAACAAAGACACGGCCACAAGAGACGGGCGTAAGGTATTGCAGAAAGAGCTTGGTTTTCCTTATTCAGGATATGTTGTCCACTCTCCGGCATTTTATGATGTTGTGCGCAGAACAGGTAATCTCGTAAAGCAGTACAAACCGCCTGCAGAGACGAATGTTAAGTAAATTTGCCCGGGAAAAGCTACTACCCTACCTGCAATCTCTGCAGGAAAAGAAGATTCTGCCCGAATCAATCTATCGTCGTATCCGCGAAAACTCCCTCGCCGGAAAGATCAACTTCATTATACTCTCATCGGCAGTGCCGATGCTCATGCTCATATCGGCGCTCTTTCTCTTTCTCTACTTTCAAATATCGCGCCAGATCGACGCAACACTCATACAAAAAATGATCGGCGCGCGTAACGCCTACAACTACTACGAGAGAATGACGCTCGTCTATGCCAAGATGCTCGCGGAGAATCCTTACATCAAGAAAGAGCTGATTGCCGAGAGCATAAATGTCGGGCCCATCTTGCGCGTGGCCAATCAGGTAGCAACTAGCGTTTACCTTGACCAAATCACGGTTTACGACAAGAGAGGCGTCGTCGTCATTCGCAGCCACAATACCGCAGAGTTCGGCGGCGATGAAAGCAAGTTGGAGCATATTTCCAAAGCGCTGCGCAATGGCGAGAACACGGCAAATCTGGTTTATGCGCATGACAACCTGGTATTGCAGAATACCGTGCCCGTCTATTTTGACAGCGAAATCGTGGGAGCGATCACTGCAGGCTATATTCTCGGACACAAATTTGCCCGCTCGCTTGCTGACCTGACGCAGGCGGGTATTTTCTTTGTGCTGAACGGTCGCATCGCTTCCGGATCTTTTCTGGCCAGGCCGCCTGAAGCCGATAAGGCGCTCTACGAAGAGGAAAATCGCAGCTACACCCTGTCGCGAAGCGTGCCTGTGAAGATGCAGGGGGATAAACTCGAGTACGAAAGTTTCGAGTTTCGCTACATACCTGTGCTTACCCGCATAGGCAGTCCTGAAATCACGCGCGTCGGCATTGCCGTAGCGGTCAAGCCGCCCTTTTCACGTCTACTAATGTTCGTTCTGTTCTGGGGAACGTTTCTGCTGACTCTCACAATCGTATTGTTTGGCATTGTGCTCGCGTTCAAAGTTGGCCACAACATCGCGACGTACGCATCGACTATCTCTCATGCCATGAACCGTTTCGCAAGCGGTCAAATGAACGAGCGCGTCTTGCAGGAATCGGCAGACGAATTGGGATCGGTTGCGCGCGGCTTTAACCAGCTGGCCGAAGAGTTGCAGCGCAGGATCAGTGAAATCCGCGAAGCCAATGAGAACCTCGAAATGAAGGTCGAACAGCGGACCCGCGACCTCAACCGGGCGCTGTCTGACGTGACGCTCCTTAAAGAAATGCAGGAAGGAGATTACCTGCTGATGTCGCTGCTGGTGCGACCACTGGTAATTTCCGACTGTCGCACAAAAAACATTTCTGCACGGTTCCTGATGCAGCAGAAAAAGACCTACAGCTTTCGCGGCAAACACGGCGATATCGGTGGGGATTTCTGCCTGCTCACCACGCTGCGCTTCAGCGGACACAGGGGCGACTGGCTTTTCTTCTTTAATGGCGACGCCATGGGAAAATCCAGCCAGGGGGCCTCAGGGGCGCTGATCTGCGGCGTCACGCTGCATTCGATACTGGGACGCAATGCCCGCGGACAGGAAATAAGCGCCGAACCTAAACAATATCTGTTGCGTATCTACAAAGAGCTGAACCAGATATTTTTCCTCTTCGATGGTTCGATGCTGATGTCTGCAGCATTTGGTCTTGTCGATTCAGCCACCGGCACAGTCTATTACATGAACTGCGAACACCCCTGGAGTATTGTGTACCGCGACGGCAAGGCAAAGTTTATTGAAAGCGATCTAATGCTGCGTAAACTGGGCATGATTGGCTTCGAAGAAAAGCCACGAATTCGCAAATTGGAGCTTAAGCCCGGCGACACGCTCGTCGTGGGTTCCGACGGTCGCGACGATCTGGAAATCGACGGCAATGTGGATTCAGACGAAACCCGGTTTTTGCAGATCGTGGAAAAGACTCGCGCCGATATCAGCCAGATACCGGCCCAGCTGGACCAGTTGGGTCGGCGCACGGACGACCTGTCGCTCGTGGCCATCACCTACGAACGATGGCAAGCTTAGCGGCGTCCTGGCAGAATCAGTCGGCAGTGCCTTCCGGCGCCACTACCCGCGTGATTTTCAGTCTGTATTGGGTGCGGCCCATGAATTTACCCACCTGCGGTTCACCGCTGATAATCAGATTTTCCTGATCTGCTGCGTCACGCGCTTCCCCGTTATGAAAGAACCACACGCCTTCGATATTACGATCGACTGCAGCGCTGAAACGGACTACTGCATGCGCACCCGTTTTGCCGAGGTTCGCCACTTCGATCTTTCCGGTTTTCCTGACCGAAAGCACCGGGTGCGGGTTCAGCACTCCATACGGCGCGTGCGTGAGTAATTCATCCCACAGCGGTATGCGCATATGCTCAGTCTCTATTTCCAATGCTGGTAAAAAATTGCGGAACGGGTCAACTCCCGCAGATGCATCGCCAGCAGACTGTGCAGGAGTTTCCGGCGCTGCGGCAAAGATTGCATCAATGAATGCCGGGAGATTCTCAGCCGAAACAGAAAAACCCGCTGCCTGGCGGTGTCCGCCATATTGCAGCAGGAAATCCTTCAGACGGTCGATGAGCGCGTGCACGTTTTCATTTTTGAATGCCCGCGCAGAGCCACGGTAACAATCCCCGTCGGGGACCAGAACGATAGCAGGTTTCGCGAGCCGCTCCGCTATCTTCGAGGCAATGAGTCCTGAAATACCCCGATGGAATTTATCGTGCACCGCCACGGCAACAGGCGCGGTCGCAGAGCGCGCATCGAGCGCTTCGCCCAGAAGATCGAGCGAATCCTGCGAGGCTGCCTTGCGCGCATCGTTGATCTGCACAAGCTGGCTTACGGCCTTCGTCGCCGCGAGCGGGTCACTTTCGGTCAGCGCAGCGAGCGATAGCTGAGCATTGCCCATGCGCCCGGCTGCATTAATGACCGGACAAACATTAAAACCGAGGTCCTGTTCGGTTACTCCCGAGCTCAGATTGAGTCTCTTGAGAAGCGCAGCAAGCCCCATGGGTAACTCATTGAGCTGCCGCGTCATGACCGCGAGCCCCTCTTTGATCAATATGCGGTTGTCTGCGTAAACAGGCATGAGATCAGCGACCAGGCCGATCGCGGCGAAAGGCAGATACTGCGCGAGAATCGCATGGGATTTCTTAAAGCTGACAGACTGTACCACGTTGAAAATTTCCGCCGCAGAAAATGCTTCGGGCACTTTGCAGTAAAACTGCCATAGTCGTCGAACGTCAGCATTCTCGCGCGCAATGTGCTCGAAAATGCGCAGCAGGTCATGCTTTTCCTGCGATTGTACCGGACCGGCCACATGGTAATGGCGTGCCGCTGCGGAAAAATCTGCCCCGGAAAGTACAACACCATTGCGAAGAACGATTTTCTCATTGCGCGACTCAATACCGATGAGTTCGTTATACTCGCGACTGTACGAATAAAGCACGGCCTGAATGAAGCGCAGCGTGATCGCAGCAGTGCAGTAGTCGCGCACAATTTCCAGTTCGGGCAGAAGCTTCGGGTTCATGAAGGCTGCCACTTCAGGATAATCTGCCCGATCAGCGGGAATAAAGTGGTGGTCGATAATGATGGTCCTGCAACCGGTAGCAGCAGTAATGCGTCCGAGCTCCACCTTGTTAGATGAACCGCAGTCGAGCGTTATCAAAAGATCGGGGTTTTCAGCAATGATGCGCTCTGCGACTGTTTCGGTGATACCGTATTTGTCTTCTTCGCGCGGTACCAGGCTCGTCATCGACTCCCTGGTGATTTTGAGCTGCTCGCGGCAAAACAGCGTCAGCATAGCGGCGGAGGTTACCCCGTCTGCATCTCGGTCACCGTAGATCACGAGTTTTTTCGCTCCTTCGCGCGAGACAAATTCACGCAGAAGCGACACGGCCTCATCCATTGCCGGAAACTCAAACGGACTTTTGAGCAGATGCAGCGATGGCAAGAGGTAGCGGAGCGCGTGTTGGCGCGTAAGCTCCGTACTCAGGCGCCCTTCGGTATATTCATGCAGGCGATCGAGAAAACGCTGGTAGATGATCTCGGCGAAAGGGGAATTTTTTTCGGCAAGCAGGCTAAACCACGACTTCATGCGGTACGCCGGTTACTTCATGACAGTAGTGCCTGAATGCTTTGCCCCGCGCTGTACTTCCAGCTGTGCACAGTTGATGTCGCCATTGAGTTTTGCCGAGGGATGCAATATGACCAGATCTGCGTGCAGGATATTGCCCTGCATCGTACCTTCGAGGTCAATTTCACGCGCGCTCACATTCGCCTCAACAGTAGCGCTCCCCGCAATCTGGACTCTGCCCCGAGCGATGAGGCTGCCGGAAAGCTTGCCTTCAACGAGAACCGGATGGTCTGTCTCCACCGTCCCCTTGAAAACCATATCATCAGAAATCACGGTGCTTTCCTGTTTTTCTGCCATACGCCCTCTGCTTCTCTACGGCCGCTTGGGTAGAGATTTCTTTCAGACGTTCAAGAACTTTTTGCTTTTTATCTAAACGGCGGTGAGCCTGTGTACTAAGTCATGCAAAAAGACAAAAAGGCGATTTTTTCCGCAGGCCGGGGTCGCGTTTCGCCAGAACATGTGCGAAAATCGGCAAAAATTCGCGCCTTTTGGCGCCTCGTGTAGCAAATCGGTACGATTTGCGAAGGAATTTTTGCCGATTAGCGAACGCGGTTTGCGCAAAAAATCGCTCCGGCAAGTTGGCGCACAGGCTCCGGTGCATTTAGTTGACACCGCCCCTGACTTACCCGGTCGTCAGTGCAATGTTCAACATAGACGGCATTGTGCACGCAATCCAGTCAATCCATGAACCGTGGACATACCTGATCGTTTTCGGCATTCTGCTGCTCTGCGGTTTTGGTCTGCCGATACCCGAAGATATTACGCTCATCGCCGCCGGATTGATGGCTTATTACGGCAAGGCAAACGTATTTGTCATGATCGGCGTGGGTCTTGCCGGGGTCATGCTCGGCGACGGGGCAATGTTCCAGATCGGACGGCGCTTCGGCTATCGCGTCTTCGAATGGCGCTGGATGTCGAAAATCATGCACGCTGAACGGCTCGATTCGGTAAAGCAGAATCTGCAAAATCACGGCTATAAGGTAATCTTCTCCGCGCGCTTCATGCCGGGCGTGCGGTCTCTGGTCTTCTTGTCATCCGGAGCGCTGGGTATTCCCTTCCGCATCTTTCTGCTCTTCGACGGGCTGGCGGCGTTGATTTCTGTACCTGCGATAGTCTATTCCTGCTACTTTTTTGGCGACCAGATCCACAAAGCGGTGGGAGTTATCAAGAACGTCGAACAGGCAATCGTGGCGCTGATCGTTCTGGGAATTCTCTACTTTCTCGTGAAGTACTTTTTAAAAAAAATTCGTCAGGCAAAGAATACCGAGGAGACCTGAGCCAGAAACCTACGCGTTGACGTGAACTGCTTTCGACCAGGGACCAAAGGCATCGCCTACTATCGCGCGCACCCGGTAGGTATTCGTCTGCTTGCGTAGCGGCAAGAGGTCAGTACATTCGCTGAGCATCAGCGATCTGCTGATAAAAATCCACTTGCCTGCTTCGTCATCCCAGCGCGCTACCTGGTAACCGGTTGCGCCCGGCGTATCCTGCCAGTCAACCAGTATCCGGCCGCCTTCATAGACTGCCTGTAGTCTTTCGATAATTGCCCCTGAAGGAGTTACGTGCGCATGGTCATGCTTCGCAGCGACTGTTTTTTGCCGGCGCTCTTCGGCCATCGCATGCACCTGCTGCGCGACTTCAGGAAATTTTGCCAGCACATTGTCAAAGGTGAACTTATCGAGTGTGTAAAGATCGCAATACGCAGCGGCGCGCACGCTTGCAGTGCGTTCGCTGCTGAAGAGCAACGCAATTTCTCCGAAAAAGGCGCCGTCACTGAGAGTTGCGTAAACCGTCTTACCGTCTTCTGAGACGATCTCGACTTTTCCCCGACTGATAAAATACATCTGATCGCCCAGTTCGCCCTTGCGGAAAATGTAATCGCCGGGCGTAAACAGCACTGGCTTGAGATTCAATACGATCTGCCGGATAAGCTCATCGGGAGCCCCCTTGAACATCGGAACTTTCTCTATGATTTCGCGATTGAGATGTAGCGCTACCTGTAGTTTCAGCGACTGCGGCAGATCGTCGAGCACGGAAGATTCATCAAAGCCGCGGCGGTTGTTCCAAAGATAATCGTAGTAGGTTCTTATGCTGTCCTGAAGTTCCTGCGGTACATCGCGGTACTGCATGAAAGTTTGAATTTTTTCCATTTTGGCGCGGAACTGCGTACGTGCCAGGTCGCTGTTTGCCAGAAGGCTTGCCAAATTACCGATGATGTAACCATACATACCGGCGCCGATCAACTGCACGAACATGGTATAAAGCGTCTGCACGTTCGAAGTCGGCGTTATATCGCCGTAGCCGATGGTTGTGATCGTGGTGATAGTCCAGTATAATGCCTTGATATAGTTGGTCAGGTGGTCCGATTTGTCGTCAATCTTGCCGAGCGCAATCCAGCCGCAAGAGATCCAATGGGCGATAACCAGCACTATGAATACGGTAAAGACAAGACGGATAATCCCGGGATTGAAGAGCTCCTTCTTCTTACTGCTTTCCAGAAAAGGCAGAATATGGTGGATGCGTAACATACGCACCATTAGCAGAATGCGGATATAGCGCGGCGAAAACAGACGCAATGAACGTGCCGCATTGCTGAGTTCGGATAACCAACCATCGGAAAATATCAGATCAAAGGGGGTTGCAGCGATGAAATCGACAATAAACCATGATCTGAGGTAGCGAATCGCAATTTCCCGTTTTGATGTGACCTCTTGGCCATCGACGGTAATGGTCGTGAAAAACGTAACGAGGATATCGATGCTGAATATAACCGGGTATACCATGCCCAGCACAAACCGCCAGCCCGCTTTGGGATACTGCAATGCCAGGTGCAAAGGAACTTCTACTGCGGCGAAGATCGTAACACCGAGCAAGAGGGCATCAAAATAGCGTTTATAGAGGTTGTCCTGCCTGATCATACCGGGTGGATACCCAGCTATATTGTCGTCAGGCCCGGCGAATGAACTTGAGGCACGTCAGGAGATGATTTCGTGCCGCTCCCTGAGTTCGCTGATCGCCTCTTCGCGCAGTTTTTCGAGCTTCGCCTCAGCTTTCTTGCGCCGTGATTTAGCGGCCGGCGAATTACCCTCTTCGGTTGTCGCCAGCATATCACGGACGATCGGCATCAGGTGTGCGGACGCCAGCTGCCGCGGCAGGAAGACATAGTCCGCTCCCGCTTCGTACATTTTCAGCGCACTTTCGGGATTTTCTGCGGTCACAATGATTTTGGCGTGCGGGGCGATATCTTCAATAACTTTAATCAGCTTCGTATTGCTGGTGCCAACCAGTATCGTGTCAGGGATCGTCGAAATGGCAACCTTCGTGTGATGTAACCCGATATGGTGCAGAGTGTCGATGTGTCCGATATCGCCGTAAACGGCTGGAATTCCCAGGCTCTTGAGCTTAGAGTGGACGGTCTGGTTAAAGTCCACCACAACGATCTTGTCTTTGAGGCTGTGTTTGCTGGTATCTTCAACAGCGTCGGTAACGAATGAACTGGCCACCTTGAAAAAACCCAGCAACGCGATATCTTTATTGAGTTCCTGCTCAATCGGCTCGACAAACTTCTGCTTGTCCTTGAGGCCGATTATTTGGAAAATCGATGTAATTTTATCCTGTAGCTGCTGGTTGTACTTGATCATGTACGGGGCAAAGATCGAGGTAATCACAAATGTGAAGATGATGATCGAAAGTATATCTGATGAGATATGCCCTGAAGCGAGGCCCAGCGCCGCGATAACCAGTGAGAATTCACTGACGTTTGAAAGGTTGAGCGATGTCAGAATGCTCACGCGGTTACCGTTCTTGAGGCTGAAGAGAACAGGGTAAATCGAGAGAAATCGCGTCAGGATAACAAAGCCTGCAACGATGACGGCGATGCCTACCAGGCTGATGTGTGTAACCGGGTTGGGAATTTTCATGCCGAGCGATACGAAGAAGATGGTGATAAAAAAATCGCGCAGGGTAATTGTCTTCGCAACCACATCGAGGTTATAAGGAAAAGTCGAAATAGAAACACCCGCAATCAGCGCTCCCATTTCAAGCGAGAGGCCAAAACCGAGCGCTGCTGCACAGACCGCAAAACACCAGCCTACCGACATGAGCAGGGTAAGTTCAGGAATTTTCGCGATACGGCTAAAGAGCGCAGGCAGTACATACTTGCTCATAGCAACGCTGATTGCCACGAGCACGCCGGCTTTGGCAAACGAGAGCAAAATCTGCAGCACTTCGGGGTTTGCAAGATTGGGCTGTACGCCGAGCACGACGATTGCCCAGATATCCTGGAAGACAAGTACGCCGAGCGTGAGCCGGCCCGCGAGTGTGTCGAGCTCAAACTTGCCATAGAGCAACTTGACGACAATCGCCGTAGAAGAAATGCCGCAGCATACGGCGAGGTAAAAAGCATCGTATTTGCCTCCGCCCAGCTGAAAACCGATCAGTTGGAAGAACACAATGCCCAGGCCGGCACAGATCGCAAATTGCGTAATACCTGTCAGGATGAGCGACTTACCCGAAGCCTTGATTTTCTTCAGATCGATTTCCATCCCGATCATGAATAGCAGCAGAACGAGACCCAGCTCGGAAATCGTGGAGATATCTTTCTCGGTATTTATCAACCCAAGGCCAAAATTGGGACCAATCAGCGCCCCGGCAGCCAGGTAGGCAAGAATCAGCGGTTGCTTCGCTACGTGACCCACATAAGCCAGAATCGTTGCGACAAGTATCGTCAAACCGATGTGTATTAGCAGATCATGCACCGGGTCATGCTGGCCGTCGGCTGACGCGAAAGCAGAGCCGGAAATCAGCAGGGTGGCAATGGCTGTCACAACAAAACGAATCATAGACTTTCCTAAGAAATATATTGAGTAGCCGTTTTCAAAGAGAAACGACTGTGTACAGAATAAATATCGGTATGTAATCTCGTGAACCTGACATCCTGTCTAACCGGTCATCCGCCTGGAGCGCATCCGTGCGCGCGGCTGACCCGCAGACATCCTGTCTAACCGGTCGTCAGCAAAGAGCACCTCGTGTGCGCTGCCGACCTCGCGACCTCGTGTCTAACCGGTCGTCAGCAAAGAGCACCTCGTCTGCGCTGCCGACCTCTCGACCTCGTGTCTAACCGGTCGTCAGCAAAGAGCACCTCGTCTGCGCTGCCGACCTCTCGACCTCGTGTCTAACCGGTCGTCAGCAAAGAGCACCTCGTCTGCGCTGCCGACCTCTCGACCTCGTGTCTAACCGGTCGTCAGCAAAGAGCACCTCGTCTGCGCTGCCGACC
>CAYOZO010000014.1:23990-37598 GCA_964408405.1 uncultured Turneriella sp. | reverse complement strand
TAGCGGACGCGGTTTGCGCGAAAAATCGCTCCGGCAAGTTGGCGCACAGGCTCCTAACTGACCGGTCTAACGCAGCCAGCTAGGAGATGCCTTGCCGGGGCAGCTTTTGTTTCAGGCTCTGAAGGTTTTTTTCGGTCAGGCGAATAAACCGGGCCCCTGCCCTGAACCTGCGGCTCTGCGAGTTCGCATCGACCCAGACAATCTGCACCGGCAGCTCAATGGGTTCAGCATCGACGGTGAGGTGCAGGCTCATCAGGTCACCGGGTTGGGCGGCTTCATCGAGTTCAAAGGAAATGCCTTCGATCGACACATCCTGCGAGCGGGTTTTGCCCTGCTCGCCCCGGGGACGTGACAGAGAAAGCTCCCACTCGAGGGGGTAGCGAATATGACGCCGCTTGTTGCGCGAGTAGCAGATCACGCGATTCTTGCCAGAGTACTTCGCAAAATAGAGCATCTGGTCTGCCCGGTCGAGAAGGTCTTCTCCCGACTGCGCATCGAGCGGAAAGGTGGCAAGGCCCCCGCTCAAACTCAGGTCGATAGAGGCGATTTTTAGCTTCGCAAATTCGCTGCGTATCTTTTCGCTGACCACTAACGCTCCCTCGGGCCCGGTTTCGGGCAGAATGACGGCAAACTCCTCGCCTCCGATTCGGCAGGGAGTATCTTCGCTGCGAATGGATTTCTTCAGTAACTTGCCAAGCGCCGAGATAACCGCGTCGCCGGTTGTATGACCATGCGTGTCGTTAATGCGCTTAAAGTTATCGATATCGACTATCAGCAGCGAAAATTCGCGTTTATGGCGCTGCGCCTGCTTGCATTCACGCTCCAACGCTGCATCAAAAAATCTCCGGTTGAAGACCCCGGTCAGTTCGTCAATCGCTGCCTGTCTCGCTGTCTCAGCATAGACGTGGATTTCTATCACTTTGGGGTTTTTGATATCGCGACTTTCGTTTACAAAGTAGTCGAGCATGGCTACGCGAAAGCCCGTCTTGCGACCCAACTTTGCTTCGAGCAGATCGCGATGCTTCAGAATCGCCAGCCAGGCCTTGCGCGCCTCTGCCGGCGATAAGCGCAAATGGCACATGACGTGCAAGAGCCGCGCGTAAATATTTTTTTCTCCCGCTGCATAAAGTTCTTCGACAGTATTCAGTATCTGTTCGTCGCTTTGGTCGTCGTCGCCAAAAATGCGGTTGATGAGGTCGAGCTCCCCCTGGATGCCTGAAGAAACGCGCATACCTGTGAGTGGCCCGCCTAAACGAGGCGTAAAGACTAAAGCAGTTTCAGCGCCTTGACTGCTGCTTGAGCCATTCGAGCATTTCGGGCGTAATAGTGACGTCCGGATTCTGTGCCTGCCATTCTGCGAGATCGATCTCTTCGGCTTGAGGCACATCATGGAATGTCGCGCGCAAAAGCCGCAGGAATATGAATACCGAAACAGAGCTAATGAAGCCCGCGATGACATAAGCTAATGGCTTCACCAGCGCCGATTGTCCCAAGAGGTAGTGCGCCAGTATACCGGCATCTGTCCGCATGACATCGCCGCGGATGAAGTCATTGAGGTCATAGAGAGAATAGAGCGAGGTGAGGCCGCCCAGGAAAAACAGGATGAAGTGATTGAAACGTGGATAAAGGAAGGCACTTATGGTGAGTACGAGTCCCCACGAACCGCTGATCAGGTATTTGAGCATCTTATCGGAATGGCGCGGGGTTTCGCCGTCGGGAAAGAAACCAAAAAAGATCACTGTCAGACCAACAATGACGGAAACCGAACGGATCCAGCGGCCGGTGAGAGATGCGCGCAGCATCAGGTAACCCCAGATAATGCTGCCGATGTAGCCTGCGAGCGCGATGACGACAAAAACTCCCTCGCCCCCGCGCGCGTAGGTCGCGCCGGATTCATCCCACTCGATGGAAATCGAGTGCAGTTGTCCGCCCGTTGCAATGGTGGCGATCGCGTGGGAAGTCTCATGCAAAAAGACCACGAACAGCTTAAACGGCTTCAGCAGAGCAGAATCCCAGAAAAAAATCAGCAAGACCGTAAGCACGGTCAGCGCAATGAGCCTCAGGATAGCGGTACGCATATCAGAATGCTGCGTAAACCATACCGGCCATCAGCTGGAAGCGCAGGTGAAGAAGGTCCCCTACTGAGTAGGTATGCTGCCGGCCGGGTATCACGTTCACACCCACAACAGCCGTGATGACCGCGTTCAGATTTTCACTGAGGCGCGGCCGAGCCTGCAGCGCAGCATCAATGAAAAGGTGATTGTAACTCGATTCGGGTACCTTCTGGCCATTCAGGTACATTGTCGTTTCTGTGAGATGGGTGAGTCCTGCCCCCAGAGCAAGCATCTTGTCGAGCGGATAGAAAGCGTGTGCATAGGCAGGCACATGCCACTGCACCCGATTTTCCATATTCTGCGATTCCCCGTTCACGCGCAGTCCCATGAGGCGCATGAGACCAATGCCGCCATGGACATAGAAATCCGCAAGGTGATATTCTGCAGTAACAGATCCCCCCAGTGCAGAATAACTCACCGAGTATTCGCCCTTGCTGCGGTCGAGTCCCTCTTCCGTATGTCCGGCGGCGGCAATTTCCCCGCCCAGAAACACGGATCGTGGCGCCGGCTTTGGCTCCTCCGCGTCATCAAAAAAATCTGCCGACAATGCGGCGGGCAGAAAAAGCGCCAGGAGTACGCTCAGACGCCGCAAGAGCAAAATCGTCGATTCTGCAACGCGCAAAATTTTCACTTCATGACCTGCACGATGCCGTAAGCAACTCGTTACCTTCGTTTGTAATCAGAACGTCATCTTCAATTCGAATACCTATGCCCCGCGCTTCGGGGTCGAGGAAATCATACTCCGGCGGGAAATAGAGTCCCGGTTCGACCGTGATGACCATGCCGGGTTCGAGCATCCTGCTTTTTCCTGCTATATGATAATCGCCGACGTCGTGCACGTCGAGGCCAAGAAAGTGTGAAGTCCTGTGCATATAGAAATACGTATGGTAATCATGCTCCGCAATCTGCTCCCGGCTTTTGAGGGAGATCAGGCGGTTACGGTCTTCGCCGCCCGCACTGCGGTCGGGCACGCGTTCGAAGAGCCCGAGACGCAGTAAACCTTCGCAGAGGATATCCACTGCTGCCTGGTGTACGGCCTCGATGCTGTTACCTGGGCGGGCCTGTGCGATAGCTGCATTTTGCGCTTCCCGAACGACGTCATAAAGGTCTCGCTTCAGCGCCGATGCGCGGGAAAATCCTCCGACAGGCGTCGTGCGGGTGATGTCCGAGGCGTAACCTTCCAACTCGGCACCGGCATCAATGAGTATGAAATCCCCCGGTTGAGCGCGGTCCGCTGTGCCCTCGTAGTGCAAAACTGTCGCGTTCGCCCCTGCGGCGACAATCGAAGGGTAGGCAAGCTGGTCTGCCCCCTGCCGCATGAATTCATGCTCGATCAGCGCCTTCACGGCGTACTCGCTGAGCTCGCCCCTTGCGGATAAAATAGATTCCCGCGCGCTGTTATGCGCGGCAGCAGAGATCGCAGCCGCACGCCGCATCAGAGCCAGATCATGCTCGTCTTTGATGAGCCGCAGCGGTGCGAGCACCTCGTACGCACGCGTAATGGTTCTGGGGGCATAGATGCCTTTGCGGGCATATTGCGCAAGTTCAGTTATCTGCGCCAACACACGCCGGTCGCGCTCATTGTCCACACCAAAGTCGTAATAGAGCACCTCGCGGCCGCGCGCCAGTTCGGCGAGTTTTTTCTCCCAGTCCTGTGCGGGACTCACCGTGACGCCAAAGGAAGCTTCAGCAAAGAGAGAACGAAAATACTCATGGCCGCGCACCTTGCCTGTCCAGCGTTCACGTTCCGGGTCGCTGCTACGCGCGCAGATGTGCAGAGCATCTTCGGTAACGAAGAGCGAAAGCTCCTCTTCATTGACCCCTGTCAGATACAGCGTGTCGGAGTGAGCCCGGTAACGGTACTGCGTGTCGCGGTTACGCATGCGCTCCCTGGCCGCCGGGATAAAGAGCAGAGAATTGGGCCGCATTTTCTGCTGCACCCTCTTGACCCTTTCGGCGAATATACTCATCATTTCGTGCGCAGGATCGGCGTCCGACCTGCTGCGTCATCTCTTTTGGGCGGGCATGAATCGACATGACAGCGCCGGCGGAAACTGGAATTCGGCAGGGCAACCTTCGATCAAAGACGCATGGACATTCTCGACCGCTACATTTTTCGCAGTTTCCTCAAGGCCTTTGCCGGTACCTTGTTGCTCCTGGTCGGCGTCTCGGTGATTGTAAAGATTCTGGATTCGCTCAAGGATTTCACGGAGAACCAGCATGGCGTCGGTCTTCTGGTCGAATACTACCTGGTAGTAACTCCCTCTTTTATTACCTATATCGTGCCGCCGGCGCTGATGTTTGCAACCGCCTTCACGATTTCGAATTTCAACCGGAATTTCGAGATCACCGTGATGCTTGCCGCCGGCAGGTCGTTCCGGCGCGTACTGCGCCCAATACTCATCTTCACTGCTTTTTTTACAGTGGTCTTCTTCCTGTTTAATGAATACGTTGCCTTCCCTTCTGCGTACCGGGCAGTGGATATCAGCTACCAGCTGCGCAACAAGGGAGACGATGCGCGGCTGAAAAAGTTTGATAAGAGCGGCGACATGACGCTGCGGTTTGGCAATCGTTACTACACGATCGGCCACGGAGCCTGGTATAGCCGTGAACTTATTGGTTTTCATCTGCTGGAAATTTCTGACCAGGGCAGCATAGCGCGTATAGTCGAAGCTGACAGTGCATCTGTAGAAAATCATGAAACCAGGCAATGGTTAATGAAGAAGACGCGCATCACGCGCTTCAACGAGCAGGGCATTTACACCGGCACAGATTCCTACGAATTGCTGACGCTGGAACTCCCGGAGAATCTCCGCGCTTTCCAAAACTTCTATGTTGAGATGGATTCTGAAGAACGTTCGCTTTTTGACGCCTTCCGTATCTACCAAAAACGGAAACAATCAGGCGGCTCATACGAGGTATTTCTCACCGAGGTGTTCTGGCATATCGGCTACCCGCTGGTGTGTCTCTTCATCGTTTTCATTGGCGGCATGCTCGGCGGAAAGCTAAAGAAAGGGGGGGTGCCCGTGAGCATCGCAGTATCGATGCTCTTCACCCTGGGCTATTTCTTCTTTATGTATTTTGGCACCGCCTTTGGAGAAAGCGGTACCCTTCCTCCTTTTATCGCCGGTAACCTCGCAAACCTGGTTGCTGGCAGCATTTCCACCTGGATTTACTTCAGACTCGACTACTGAGCTCACGTAACAGCGCATACGCAGGAAACACTCATGAAAGACTTCTACAGAAAAAATCCCCTGCTGGTAATTCTTGTTGCCGCATTCTTGCTCAGAACCGCTGCCGCATTTTACAACTACACTCCCACCGCAGAAGATGACTACGCGAACATCATCGAACCGGCACTGAAGCACTTCCAGACGGGCCAGGCGATCACTACCGAACTCTACCGGCTACCCGTGCTGCCCAAGGCATTTTTCGCATTCCTTTTACCACTCAAAGCGGCCGGAATTACTGACACCACCTTACTGGTTTCGTGGGGCCTCTTCTGCCTTGGTCTCATTTCTTTGGCGGGAGTTTGGGCGTTCTACCAGCTTGCCCGCCAGGTTATTCCAGGCTGGGAAAAAACCGCAGGCTGGCTTTATGCCGGGCATTTCCTGCTACCGTTTTTTTCAACGCGAGCCTTTCAGGAAAGCCTGACGCTTACAACTGTGCCGCTGGCGCTGTATTTCCTCTGGTATCCGGGTCGGCCGGTAAACCGCCTGTTTTTCGCCGGACTTTTTTTGGGGCTGACCGCTATCTTTCGCTTCCAGGCGGCAATACTCGCCGTGACGGTCTTCTTTTACCTTTCCTACGAATTCCTCCGCCGGCAGATGAGCGCCCGGCAGCTTCTGGTATTTACCTGCGGCGGTCTGATTGCGCTGGTATTGCTCGTACTATTGGACATTTCCGAGGGCCGCGCTGCGCTTTCGACACCGTTTGAATACATCCGCATCAACTTCATCGGCAATGTGATGAACCAGAGTTACGGCACCGCACCCTGGCACACCTACCTGACACTGCTAACGGTAGTTTTTATTCCGCCGTTTTCCTTTGTGTTGCTCAAGCCCCTCTTCCAGGCCATGCGCAGCGATCTCATGAGCACCATTTGCCTTGGCGTGTTCCTGGTTTCCCACAGCATGATCGGCAACAAGCTCGAGCGCTTCATGCTGCCGATTGTACCTTTTTTCTTCCTGCTGACGCTGAGGGGGCTCAGCGCATCGGAGAGATCCCGGATGATTAAGTTTGCCTGGCGTGGGTTTATCGTGGCGAACCTGCTCATTCTCGTCCCGATTACGCTCAGCCGTAGCCAGCTCAACATGATTGATGCAGCGCAGTACCTTGCCAATTCTCAGCGGCCACTTCTACTCTACCGCATTGACCTGTGGAAGCAGGCTTATATGACTTTTGCCAAACCCGAGCCTGCTAATTTCACGGATGCCAGTTTGCTGGCTGCGGCTTTTCGGGCACTACCCGCGGCCGAGGCAGACCTGTTGTCGCTTGGTAAAATCTCCACCGAAGCTGAAAAGGAAATCAACCGCGCGGGCTACCATTGCCGGCAAGAGAAGACATTTGAACCTTCATGGCAGGAAAAGATCGTTATCTACCTGAATCCGCGCTTCAACGCAAGGCGCGATACATCTGTGCTCTACCGCTGCATCAGGCAGGCTTCTGGCCCCAGGTGAGATTCAGGTTGATGAAATAGTTCCAGAATGTTGCGACGGCGACACCCACGAGGTTGGCTGCGTCAATATTGAGCGCAAGATCATTCTTCAGGTTCATAGTAATCGCGTAATTTATGAAAGCTCCCCCCAGACAGATAAAATTGTATTTGAGGTACCCCCATAGCAGGTTGCGAAAACCTGTTAACCGGCGATCGCTGAAGGTAAAGTAGTTATTGAGAAAAAAATTGGAGGCAATGCTGACCAGGATTGCGAGTACAAGCGCGCTGGAGTCGCGCAGCTCAAGCGAATTTCGCGCCAGCCAGAAGGCCAGCGCGTTGATGAGAATGCCCGACAGGCCAACGAGCGCATATTTGACGAAACGCAACGGCACAAACCTGCCGAACTTCAGATCGTAGAGCGCCACCAGATAAGCCAGCGCAATAGATGCGGTGAGCTTGCTTTCCCCATGTTGCCGCGGGCGAAAAGTGTAACCGACTTCGGCAATGGCGGCACCGCGCGAGCGGGCAAGAATTTCGAGCAGTATTTTGAATCCACGCGGGTTAATTTGCGTGGCAATACGCCTGTAAAAATTGCGGGACAGTGCAAAAAACCCGCTCATGGGATCGGAACAGGTGCGTGGCAAAAAGATTTCTGCAGCCTTCGTCGCTCCCCAGGAAATAAAGCGCCGCAAGTATGACCAGTTTTCGATGGAGCCGCCATGCGCCTTGCGGGTGCCGACAATGAGTTCAGCGCCCTCACGAAAGCGCTGGATGAATTCGGGAATGACCGTCTCGTCGTGCTGCATATCGGCATCCATGACAAGCATCAACTGCCCTTTCGCGATTGAAAACCCCTCAGCGACCGCCTGCGAAAGTCCCCGGTTAGAAAGCCTTCTGACCGCGCGGATATGCGGGTTTTCCGCAGCCAACCGCTCTGCCAGTTCATAAGTCCCGTCGGGCGAATTGTCATCCATAACAAGGATTTCGTACTCAAACGGGCGAAGCACCGTTTCCAGCCGCGGAATTATGAGCGGGATATTCGCTGCCTCGTTGTAAGTCGGCAGGATAACCGAAATTTCGACGGCAGATTTCCGGACTTTGCGTGCCATTCTCGTCATTCTGACTCCTGCCAACAGGTTGTCGCCCGCAATCATGGCGGAGCGTACACCTAACTCAGCCGGTCAGAGCGCTTGCCGGTTGCTCTCTGAAATCGACTCATACCTATGGCTAACGCCACTCACTGGCTCGATTCCCTCAAAGAAAGATACGCCGAAGAAATCAGCGCTTCTCCTATCAAGGTTCGCCTGATTGCCTATACCGAACAACCTTTTGATCTTGCGGCGGCCTCAGCGCGCACCTGCTACAGCTCGCGGGGCCTGCTTTTGCCCGCAGACATGCACAAATCGGAAAAATCTCTCGAGCTGCGCAGCAAGGTCGCCAGGGCCACACTAAAATCCGGTCACCATACCACCCGGCAGCACGCACATTTTGTTTTTGGTCTCGAAAACGTCACGCGGCAGCTTATCTGGCAGGTACTGCACGCGCACCCCTACTACAATTCTGAACAGGTTTCGCAGCGCTACGTGCCCATCAAAGACGACAGAACCTGGTATGCCCTGCCCACGAGTCTTGCTAACAGGCCAGAGGTACACGCACTGCATGAGCGGGCATTTGCCACCTATACCGACCTCGTCGAGGCGCTGCGCCCCGTGGTTGAAGATATCTTCTTCTCGATTCATCGCCTCAAAGCCCGCAACAAAGAACAGCACGCCGATGCGATCAAGAAGCGCTGCATGGAGGTTGCGCGCTACGTGATGCCCGTATCGACCGTGGCATATCTTTACCACAGTGTCAGTGCGCTCACGCTGATGCGCTACGCGCGTATGCTGCTCTGGTCCGGCCATGTGGAGGCGGTAGTACTCGGCGTCCGGATGTTTGAACTTGTGAGATCTGTTGATCCCGATCTCTTCGCCGAATTGCCTGAACCGCTCACAGCTCCCATGAGGAGCTTTGATTCTGCTGCTGCCGGCCGTAAAAATTCTGAATTCGACCAGCTGCTGGACAGAAAATCTGCCTCGCTGCTTTCGGCCTCGGTTGCCGCGCTTTTTGCCGACACGGCATGCAGTGAGCTGAACTCTGAGGCAGCAAGTGCTCTCGACACGGCGAAAAATCCGCTGCTCGGTGATGTGTTCTACCCGGGCACACTCGACGAAACGACGCGCATTCTCAATCACGCGCACTTTACTTTTCGCAAGAAGCTCTCGCACACTGCGGATTCGCAGGAGCAACGGCACCGCACTCTGCCCGGTAACCGGCCAATACTCGCATCACAGGTGTCATTAGAAAATGATTACATAACTCCCTCTCTGCTTTCGCACGCACCTGCGGCGCGCAGAATATACGAAGCCTATCTCGCGCAAAACTTTGACCTTGTGCGCGCGCTGTGGCAGATTGAAGAAATTCCGCGCGAGGATATTTCATACCTTCTGCCGAATGCATTTCCCATACGCTATCTTGA
The DNA here is from genome assembly GCA_964408405.1 of uncultured Turneriella sp. Taxonomy (GTDB): domain Bacteria; phylum Spirochaetota; class Leptospiria; order Turneriellales; family Turneriellaceae; genus Turneriella. The sequence continues at coordinate 28,309 of CAYOZO010000014.1, read as the reverse complement.
GTCGGGGGATTTCTACAATTTCTACCACAAATGGAAAGCGCGCCTGTGCTATAACGCGCAGGAAGAAATTTTCTATTCAGCGCACGCAGAAGTCAGCGCTATCAAGAAAGCCTGGCCTCAGCTCGGAAAATACATTGGCCCGCCCTGCGTCGTGAGGGAACATCTCAAACCGCGCTGCCCCGAAGGGGACCACTTCTGCGGTATTAAAGTCTGGCAGTTGCCCTTCGAGCAATACGAACGCGTAATATAGCAGGCTGTTGAAAAACAGCCATAAAGCAGGATGTTGAAACCGAGCGCAGCTGCAGACAGCCCCTCACCATAGCATGGTGAGGGGCGTTTCGCAAGCGGTTCGCATCGCGAATCGCGGCGTCTGCAGCGAGCACGGTATTTTTTCAACATCCTGTTAGCTGTGGGAGTTTCGAGCCTGTGCGCCAACTTGCCGGAGCGATTTTTCCCGCAAGCCGCGTCCGCTAATCGGCAAAAATTCATCCGCAAATCGTGCCGATTTGCTCCACGAGGCGCCAAGAGGCGCGAATTTTTGCCGATTTTCGCTTATGTCCAGGCGAAACGCGGCCCCAGCTCGCGCAAAAAATCGCCTTTTTGCTTTTTTGCATGAGTTAGCGCACAGGCTCTTTCTACGCAGCCTGTTATTTAGCCGAGCAGCGCAAGCGCAGCCGCAAAGCGCTCGGGCAAATCAATCTCATACTCTAGAATGCGTCGCTTGAACGGATGCTTAAAGGCCAGTGACCGGGCGACGAGCAGCATGCCCGACTGTGCCAGTTTTTCGCGCTTCTCTTTACCAATCCTGTAGAGCTTACATTTACCCGCATCATCGCCGTAAACCGCGTCGCCGATCAGGGGTGCATTGTAATGCTCGAGCGTCGCGCGGATCTGGTGTGTACGACCGGTAATGAGTTCAATCTCGAGCTCGGTGGCGACCTTGTGACGCACCTGCCCGGTGACCAACAATTCAGCCGTTCGAAGCCGCGCGCCATTGTTCGGTGGATGCTCGCCGAACTTCATTTTTTTCCGGTTTTTCAGATCACGCCAGATATATCCGCTCACTTCTTCTGGCAGGGTCACGCTTCCCCAGACCAGCGCAGAGTAACGCTTTTGAATCTGCCGTTCAGCAAAGCGCTCGCTGAGACGCTGGCGCGCCTGCTCAGTCTTGGCAATGACCATTAGCCCTTCGGTTTCGCGATCCAGCCTATGCACAATACCTGGACGCTCATGGTGCGGCGAAAGTTTGTCAAACTGGCCGAGCAGCGCATGCACCATCGTATCGTTGCCGGTGCCAGCTCCGGGGTGCACTGTCATGCCTGGGGGTTTATGCACTATTGCCAGGTATTCATCTTCGTAAAGCACTGGTATTCCGGCATTAAGGGGTATGAGCTCCTTATCCTGATTTGCCGGCAGGGTGAAAGTGATCTCTATCGGATGTTTACTGCGAAAACCGGCCTTGATTTGCCTGACGGGCAAGCCTTCTACTTTGCCTTGTTCAATTTGCCTTTGAATTGCCGAACGGGAGAGAGTAACACCTTGTTCTGCCAGTGCGGCTGCCAGAAAGCGATCCAGACGCTCGCCAGCCGGGAGCTCAAAGCGCAGCTTGTGCTCTTTCGCCCACCCCGCCATGGCAACACCTCTATCCTTAACAGCCTGGCCCAACCCTATTCGCGAAATTGCATATCATAGAGTTTCTTATAGTGTCCCTTTTTCCTGATCAGCTCTTTATGCGTACCGCGTTCGACAATGCGCCCCTTGTTCATGACGAGAATCTGGTCGGCATTGTAGATTGTCGAAAGGCGGTGCGCAATCACGAAAACCGTGCGGTTCTTCATCAGCTTTTCCAGCGCCTTCTGCACCAGACGCTCGGACTCGGTATCGAGTGCGCTGGTCGCCTCATCCAGAATAAGAACCTGCGGATCTTTGAGAATCGCCCGGGCTATGGAAAGACGTTGCCGCTGGCCGCCGGAAAGCATTAAGCCGCGCTCACCGATCTGTGTATCGTAGCGCTGAGGGAGGTTCTTGATAAAGACATCAGCGTAGGCCATTTCGGCGGCGCGCTCTATTTGCTCCTGGGCGATATCGTCGCGGCCATAAGATATGTTCTGCCGTACTGTTCCGTTAAAGAGAAAAATCTCCTGCGTGACAACTCCTATCGCCCGGCGAAGATCGGTAATTTTTAGATCACGCACGTCAACTCCGTCGAAGGTGATCTTTCCTTCTGTGACGTCATAGAACCGGGGTATCAGATCTACCAGGGTTGATTTACCGGCGCCGGAATGCCCAACCAGAGCCACGCGCGAACCGACGGGCACGTCAAACGAAATGTTTCGAAGCACATATGCCTTGCTCTGCGGATACTGAAAACTTACCCCCTGGAAGCGAATGTTCTTGCGCAGTACGTCGAATGGTTTTGCATGCGCCGCTTCACTCACGTCGTTCGGCGTATCGATCAGACTGAAAATGCGTTCCCCCGCGGCAGTTGCCCGCTGCACCATGTTGTACCACGATGCTATCTGTTTGATCGGACTGATGATCACCATAAGGGTGAATAAGAAGAGAAAAAAACTGCCCGAAGTAAATTCGCCGTCAATGATCCGGGCAGCGCCGTACACGATAAGACCGATGATTAGCAGACTCGTCGTGAACTCAACCAATGCCGGAGAAAGCGCATTATTCATGCGAAACCTGAATATCTGCCGAAACAGAGATTCGTTTATATGTGAAAACTGCGTGTGCTCGAATTTTTCCATTCCAAAAGCACGTATGATGCGAATCCCGGAAATCACTTCCTGCATGTGACCCGTAAGGTCAGCAAGGCTTGTTTGCTCTCGCTGCGTTATATCCTTAATCTTGCGCGCATAGTGGTTTACGGGCCACAGCACCAGGGGCACACCAATCACGGTGATAAGCAGCAGCTTGAAGCTTATCAAACTCAACAATACCAGATGCGTAACGATGATAAAAAAATTGTTTATCGACACGCGCAGATAATCGGAGGCAGAGTCTGACAGCAGGTTTGCGTCGTTAATAATACGACTCATCATCACCCCAGTCTTCTCTTTTACGAAAAAGGACATTGGCAAATCGAGCAACTTGCGGTAGAGGTCTTCCCGTATATTGTTCACTGCGCGTAACCCGGTAGAACTCATGAAGTAGACTGTCCCAAGATCACAAAGCAGTTTCAGCAGGTAAATCGGCAGCACCAGGAATGCAACAAACATCAACACCTTCATGGCATGATACTGCAGCAGGAAGAGATTGAGGTGCGTCTTCTTTTCGGCGAGGAAATATTTTGTCTTACCACGGATATCATTCGCAGGCAGAGCTTCCACTTGGCTAAAATAATTGCGCTCCTTCTCAAAAAAATCCGGAGAGGGATGTTGAGCGAAAAGCAGCTGCAGGTCTTTGCGCAGCGGACCTGACTTCGCATAGGCTACCTCGTCTTTGTCGAAATGTAACTGGAATGGCTTGTTCCCCCCGGTTTCTATCACGTCAAAAATGGGTTTGAGCGCCGTCAGACTGAGCGCATTAAAGACCGAAACAAAAAGCGAGAGCACAACCCCGAGCAGGAAGCGCCACTTGTAACGTGCAGCATACCCCAGGATCCTCAGATAAACGCGCTTCTGTTTCGGTACTTCGCGATCCGAATTCGCAGACATCCCTGCGGATCGGGGATTTTAGACAGGACGAGAAGCGCTTTTGCCGGTTCCCGGACCGGGGCAAAGCCTGAATCACTAGCAGGCTGTTGAAAAACAGCCATGAAGCAGGATGTTGAAACCGAGCTTAAGCTGCAGACAGGCCATTTATGGCCATTTTGCGAGCGATTTCGCTAAGAAATCGCGGCGTCTGCAGCGAGCACGGGATTTTTTCAACATCCTGCTAGCGCAGCTCGGCGCCGCGCTTCCCTTACCCGGATTTTTACGAGCCTGTTCGTCCGAAGCAGCATGCAAAAAGAACTTGACTGGCCTATGGCAAAGCGCGCCACGAAAGCATGAAATCTCACCAGAGTGCCCTGTCAGCCGATCAGGCGTACTTTCTCGAAGAACTTTACGAAAAATACCGCTCCCAGCCGCAAAGTATGACCTCAGAATGGGTCGAATTCTTCCGCGATCTCGAACGCGGCGGAGCGCGTGGCCAAAACGCGGAACTTGAGGCAGGCTCCGCAATGGATGTCTCGCTGCTCAAAGAGATGGGAGTTCAGAACCTGCTGAACGCCTACCGTAGCCGCGGCCATCTGGCCGCAAACCTGGATCCGCTCGGCATCATGAAACCCAACCGGGCAATAATCGAAGATCGTCTGAATAATCTTACCC
>CAYOZO010000014.1:20809-23980 GCA_964408405.1 uncultured Turneriella sp. | reverse complement strand
AAAACGAATTCGATACCGAAGTCCCGGGGCTGGGCGTTGCGAGGCTGCGCGATGTGGTTCGCTGGTTTGAGCAGACCTACTGCGCGAGCATCGGTTCAGAGCACTATTACCTGCGCAATGCGCAGGAGCGTACCTGGTTACAGTACAAGATGGAGGTCACTGCGAATAACGAGCCTCTCTCGAAAGAGCAGCAGCTCCGCATTTTTGAAAAGCTCTACCAGGCTGACTATTTCGAAAAGTTTCTGGGTAAGAAGTTTGTCGGCAAGAAGCGCTTTTCGCTCGAAGGCGGCGATGCGCTCATCCCGATGCTCGACGCAACCATCGAAATCGCGGGACAAATGAGCATGAACGGAATCGTCATCGGGATGGCACACCGCGGCCGGCTCAACGTACTCGAAAATATCATGGAAAAACCAGCACAGTACATCTTTGCGGAATTCAAGGAAAAGGCGGATGTCAATACCTATGACAACGCCGACGTCAAGTACCACCTGGGCTATTCTTCAGAGCGCGTCACTGCCTCAGGCAAACGAGTACATCTCACGCTGATGTTTAATCCCAGCCACCTCGAGGCTGTCGATCCTGTCTGCATGGGCTCGGTACGCGCCAGGCAAACGCTCAACGGCGACACGCAGCGCGAAAAGTATATGGGAATTCTGATCCATGGCGATGCGGCGTTCATGGGCCAGGGCGTAGTGGCAGAGACCTTCAATCTTATGGCTATTCCGGGTTATACCACGGGCGGCACCCTGCACATTGTCATCAACAACCAGATCGGCTTCACAACTCTGCCTGAAGAATCGCGCTCAACAAGCTATGCGACAGACCTCGCAAAAGCCTTCCACGTACCGGTATTCCATGTAAACGGCGATGACCCGGAGGCCTGTTACCGCGTGGTGAAGCTTGCCATGGAATACAAACAACGGTACAAGAAAGACGTCGTGATCGATCTTATCTGCTACCGTCGCCATGGACACAACGAAACCGATGAGCCGTCTTTTACGCAGCCGACGATGTACGAAATCATACGCAGGCATCCCACTCCGGTCGAAATCTACGAGAAGCGACTGCTTGCAGAGGGCCATAGCCAGGCAACGCTGGATGAAATCAAGAATCGGGTCAACGAGAGTCTCGAGCGCAGCTATGTCGAAACCGAAGAGAAAAACGTGACGATCAACGTCGATTCGATGAAGGGTCTGTGGTCAGGATTTAGCAAGTCAGCCGCCGAAGAACCGGTCACGACTGCCGAACCGGAAGAATTAAAGCTCGTATCGCGCGCGGTCACTTCATATCCCTCAGGCTTTACTCCCCACAAGAAAATCGCCCAGTTGCTCGAAACCAGAGCAAAAATGGGCGCTGGCCATGCTCCGCTCGACTGGGGTATGGGCGAAGCGCTTGCTTTCGGAGTACTCCTGAACCGGGGAATCGCCATTCGTCTGAGCGGTCAGGATGCAGAGCGCGGCACATTTGCCCACCGCAATGCCGTCCTGATCGACACGAACACGGCAGCAAAATACACTCCGCTCAATAATATCCGCGAAGGCCAGGCACAGATTGAAGTTATCAATTCGCCGCTGTCGGAATATTCCGTTTTGGGTTTCGAGTATGGCTACTCGCTTTCCTCGCCGGCAAGCCTGACAATCTGGGAAGCACAGTTCGGCGATTTTGCCAATGGAGCGCAAATCATTATCGACCAGTTTCTCTCCAGCGGCGAAGTAAAGTGGAACCGCATGAGCGGCCTGGTCATGCTATTGCCACACGGTTATGAGGGCCAGGGCCCCGAGCATTCCAGCGCCCGTCTCGAACGCTTTCTGCAGCTCTGCGCCAAGGAAAACATGATCGTATGCAACCTGACCACCCCTGCGCAGATTTTTCACCTGCTGATGCGCCAGGCGCTGCGTAAGCAGAAGAAACCGCTGGTGGTGATGACACCCAAAAGCCTGCTGCGCCACCCGGAGGCAATCAGCTCCCTGGGCGAGCTGGTCTCCGGCCATTTTCAGGAAGTTATACCCGATGCGAAGGCGGACGTCACCAAAGTCAGCCGCGTTATTCTCTGTACGGGCAAGGTTTACTATGACCTGCTCAAGGAGCGAACCGCGCGCAACCTTGAGCACATTGCTTTAGTGCGGTTGGAGCAGATCTACCCCTTCAAGTATGAGCAGATCGGCAGAATTCTCGAAAGCTATACCCATCTCAGTGAACTTTTCTGGGTGCAGGAAGAGCCCAAAAATATGGGAGCATGGTTTTATATTAAGGATCGCTTTGACGAACGCCTGGCGGGCGGAAAATTTCAGACCATGATCCGGTGCATTGCGCGCAAGACGAGCCCTAGCCCTGCCGCCGGTCTGCAAAAAGTCCACGAGAGGGAGCAGAAAGAATTGCTCGACCGCGCTCTGGGATAATCTCAGCCGGGTTGGCGCACAAATTCGAGCAACTCGGAATTTTTTATTCTGCGGTAGTAGCAGTTGCTGCGGGTTTGTCCCGAAGCATCGCGCGTATGACAGGCTCCGACGCCTGACTTTTCGACCATATAAAGCAGGCTGTTCTGCTCGCAGTTGACGCGAATCTCCCTGAGAGTCAGAGTATCACCGCTCGTCTCCCCCTTGCGCCAGATTTCGTGGCGCGAAGTAGAATAGAAGACCGCGCGCTGCTCTTCTATGCTTAGGCGCAGCGCTTCAGCGTTGACATAGGCAATGAGCAGAACCTCCAGCGTGTTCACATCCTGCACCACTACCGGCAGAACATCCTCACTGGCTGCTGCAATCTTGCGCAGCTTGCCAAAATCCAGCATGAGCCGATCAGACTCTTCAACCATTGCCCTGTCTGCCATGCCCCAGTCGCAAATATGAAGACACTCCGTACAGCCGTGAAAGCTCTTTACAAAGCAGGTAAATTACCATCAGGCACTTCCATGACTTCGCCCTTTGACGGATCGCAACTCAAAGCTGTCACTGACCACGTGCACCAGGATAGCTCCGGCGGTTATCTGATCACGAACCCTGCCGCCGTGCGGCGGCGCTTTGAGACCTCGGGTCGCGACTCGAATACCCGGGAGGTCAAACTCGAGAATCTGGGCATATTTCCGCTTGGGCGGGATGCACTGCCACTGCTTGAGAAAGAGCTGCATCATGGTGAAGCAACCCTCATGATCCTGCCATTGCTCAAAAAAAG
>CAYOZO010000014.1:0-20797 GCA_964408405.1 uncultured Turneriella sp. | reverse complement strand
ATCCCCATTTTTTCCTCGGCAGATGCACAACTCGTCTATATTCCCGCAGCAGCTTGCCCCATATGCCGCTACTTCCACGAACTCTGGACTACTGATAATACATCGACCGGCGACCTGGATCCGGTACTTTCCGGTTTTGCAGTGCTCGCCTCATACGCTGGCTTTTGACCGCCTATGAAGAGCGTCCTTTTTGTCTGCCTCGGTAACATCTGCCGGTCACCCCTCGCGCAGGGTATTTTCGAACACCAGGTACGGCTGGCAGGCCTGGAAAAAGAATATGACGCCGATTCAGCCGGGACTTCAGCCTGGCACGAAGGCGAACCACCCCATGAGGGTTCGATCCGCGTCGCAAAAAAATATGGCATTAGCATAGAACGACAGCGTAGCCGTCCCGTGCATCCGAAGGATGCGGAGATCTTTGACTACATCATTGCCATGGACACCGCGAACCGTGAATCGCTCCTTTCAGAATTCCGCTTTCCAAAAAGCAAGGTCCACCTGATGCGCGACTTTAGCCTGAGCGGGCAGTCCGGAAAAGACCTGTCCGTACCCGACCCATGGGGAATGCGCGATGACGCGTTTGAAAATGTTTACGCAATTCTCAATGACGCCGTAGCCGGGTTCATTTCGCAGCTTCGCACTGGCAAGATCTGACAGCTTCAGCGCGGGGCCAGGTAAGACCAGATGCGACTATCCTCTTTTGCAGGATGCCCTAACAGGATGTTGAAAAAATCCCGTGCTCGCTGCAGACGCCGCGATTCGCGATGCGAACCGCTTGCGAAACGGCCATAAATGGCCTGTCTGCAGCTGCGCTCGGTTTCAACATCCTGCTTCGTGGCTGTTTTTCAACAGCCTGCTAACTATTATCACAGCTGGCGCTGTTCCGACATTTACGGAGATCCAGCACCGCTTTTTCCGTGATAATAGCCATTTCAGCCGTTGAATACCGCACAGCCAGTGTCGCCGCAGCAGTCCAGACAGTATTGCTGGCGCTCGTCAGCGTATCATGCCCCGAACGCAGGCGGGCATAATAAGTGCGAAACACCTGTTCCATCAGAACGCGATCGATATTGCCTACGGGCAGGTTATAGCGGTTTTGCCATGAATTGGCGTAGCCCTGGCTTTCGATGTAGTTCTCATAATTCTTATCGGGATCGCTGCCCCCAATCAGACGCAAACCGTACTTTTGATCAGCATAGCTTTCGTAATCGCCGTGGTTGTAGCCAATTGTCGCCCAGATATGCGACTGCTGTGTCATATCGCCCGCCCAGTGCTGGACAATGGTGAAGTAAAGCAATTCAGGCGCCGTGACGCTGTAATACCGGCCGACGATCGGAGCAGTCTGTAGTGAGCTATTTTTTGATGCCAGCCCCTCGAGCCACATTTCATTATAGTAAAAGGCGGAGGCATTGGTAGCGGGCTCATAAATTACCCAGTCCTGATCTCCCTTGAAGAAATTCAGCACATCGCCGCCCGCGCCAGGCTGTACATTCGGAACCTGGTACGTACCGTCGAGCTCAGCGCCAACGTCGGGACAGTTGCCTATGATGGCGACATCGCTGAAGCAGTTGTAGTTGGTGCCGTCTGCCTGTTCGGTCGCCTTGCTGCCGCTGCCACCGGATACCGGAGTGGTTGAGCCATTCTGCTTGTAGTCTGTGGCAGGATTTGCTTTGTAAACGGAAGATATTCCCTGCCACTCGTTGCAATTTGGATCCGTGCAGTTGGGCAGATTTACCGACATCTGCGCGTTGTTCATGAAGACTGCTAACAGATAATCAATGCCAATATTGGGAAATCCATAGGACTGGTTGTAGGCATAACCATCGAACTTGTTGTAGTTGTTGGTAGCAAGGCGGTTGCCGTCTTCGTTTGTCCGTAGCAGATTCACAAAGTGGAACCACGAGGAAAAGTTATTGGAGTATATGCCAAAATCTTCGACATGCCAGTTAAAGAATAAGAGATCGTCCCAGAACGCATCCCAGAAATAGTCAGGCTTCACTCCGCCGACGCGCTGGATACCATGCGAACCGCACTGTATATTATTGCCGTAGGACATATCGGCGGCGGTATAATTGATGTTCACGCACCCACCCGTGTATCGTCCCCCGGCCTTGGCATTCAGATAGTCTGCAACCCAGCGCATCTGGTTTGAGCCCTGAAATTCCATATAGAGTATCGCGTCTTCGGGCATATTCTGGTGGACTCGCACGGTAAAGGCGTTAAGCGCCGACTGTAAAAAAACGGTTACGGCGAAAACGGCAACTTTACCGAATTTACGGAGCATATTCGACCTTCACATGAAACATACCGTTCTCAATGGGCTTGACTTCGGCGCCGCTTATCGATCGCGAAAAGCGTCCTGTACCAGAAAAGCTGCCTTGGTACGACACAACCTTGTCTCCCTGCAAAAGCGGAGTGAGTGTCAGCGTGAAGTACGTGTCCTCAAATGCGCGATTGGCGATAATTCCTTCGCCCGTACGAATCCTATCTTCGCGGCTCATTTGTTGCCAGCGCGGTTTCACCCGGCGATACTCTGCCCGTATCTTGCGCCGTTTCTTCAGCAAATGCCTCTCTCCATTCCTGTCGTCGCCCTTGCCATTTTCGGCCAGATCTTCCCACTGGCCTGTATCAACCTCTACGCGCTCGCAGTACGTATCTGCTGTCGGCTTCGCCAGTTGCGTCGCCGGTAGAACGGCGAGTGTTCCCTGCTGCGTGCGCAAGGTGAGAGCGAGCGATCCGTCAACTGTAGTGAGCTGCAGGGGTTTTATCTCGTCGCCTTTAGCCACATCGGCGGTCAGAACGAGCAGGAAGCGCTCCTCGATATCTTTGACCGCAATCAGAATGCGAGTCTTTTCGCCCTTTTTCTGCAGGAGCGCAGTTGCATGCTGCGTCGCATAGGTCTTGCTGCCCAGCGCAAACTGCAATCGCCCCTCCGGCAGCGCAAAGGCACCACCTACTGCTAAAAATGTGAATAGCAACAATCGCATCATTCCTGGCGAATCACATTGAAGAATCCGCGGAATGGCAACGAACTCTCGATGGTCGCATTTGCCCCCGACGGCGCGATCGGCCGCAGTGATCCATCAAATCGCCCGCGAATAATATCACCGACGGGGCCGTGTTTCTCGATGGTGCCGGTTGCTGAGCACGCTCCACCTTCACCGGGAGCGGCTATGTAGAGCAGGTGACTCGTTGCGTCATACCACGAGAGCACCATATTTCCGTTATTGGTAGCGCAGTTGGTGCTGTAGGTCGCGGTGGGCGAAAGCATCGTGCCATAATTGATTTCCGCAGCCACGGGGCCGGTAACGCGCACGTCGAAAAAGCCGAAAACATTGTCGTTCTTGCCGCGCACCTTAATGTAGTACCAGCCGCGCGACAGGGTCATGGTGATGCGGGCATTCGATCCACTGCCACTGTCATCATCTGAGCCCAGATTGGCCCCCGTCTGGGCTATCAAAGTAATATGCGTATCTGTCGAGCCAGTCGTTTCAATCGTATAAGAACCCGGAGCAGCTGCATAGAAGTGGTAATAAACATAGGTTTTGAGATCCCACTGCACGGTGCGTGAATCAGCGCCAATGCCTTCTGTCAAGACGCCATTGGATTTAGGCGAGCAGTTTTCTGTTACTGTGGGTGTACAAGTCGTCGGCAGAGGGTTTACGGGAACATGGTTGGACCAGCGACCTTCCGGCGGGTTCGGCAGAATGCGCGGCGTGTCATCAAAGTGAACATACAAGGTATCATAGTCCCAGTTTTTTTGCGGCGTCGACGAAGTCAGCTGCAGGGCGCCCATTCTTCCGGAAATGGTCAGCCCGACCTTTTCTGTCAAAAATTTTTCGTAGGTCTGCTTCACCTGGTACTGGAACCGCTTCTGTCCGGGGCTTAAGACGCCCGCGCCGCTGATACTGGCAAAAAGACCAATCGGATAAAGGCGCGTATAGCCTGAACAGGACGCCGTTCCGACACCCGGAGAGCCTTCCGCGCCGCACACAGAAACGGCCTCAAGATCATAGGTGGCCGGCCCTGAAACACGGGTGCAACCTCCGCCAGAGGTATTCAGAAATGCATCCATCGGCAGCGAAATCTTGAGCGTCTGCCGTGCAACGAGCAATTCGCCGGTATAGCCGGTCTTGGAAATCTGCATGACATAATTATTACCGCAGGTAAAATTGCCGCTGATCGAAAATGCGCCGAAAGTATCAGTTGTTGCCGTGCGCAACCCGTCATTATCCGTGATACTTACTAATGCCCCGGAAACAGTTTGGGTGGACCAGTAATCCCTGACGACACCAATGAGAGTCTGGCTGGGGGGAGGCAGGGCTGTCATGGTGACTGCCCCGGCATTATTGGCTCCGCGAATCGTTATGGTAACAGGTACCGGATCGTTAGGCGCAGGATTGCCAATGAGCCGTGAGGAGTATCCATTTTTTTCTTTTGTGTGCTTATATTGTGCGCCCCGAACGATCTGCGGATTATCCAGCAGGAATGCGCCACCAGCAGTTGTCGTCGTTTCGGTAATGTAGGTGTCGCTTGCATTATACATTTTCACGGTCACGCCGGCGCCCGCAGACACTGTGCCATAGATCCATGCATCCCAGTAAAGGGCCTGCGTTAAACCGGGAATAGCATTGTTACCCGTCAGCAGAACGTCTGCATACGTCGTCCGGGTCTTGTAACAGTCATTGGCCGCTGCGACCCTGTTCGTGCAGTTGGCGCTGGTCTTACTGAGCGTAATGAGGTAGCGATTGCCCAGAAGCAGAAACTGGTCTTTTATCTTGAAGCCTCCGCCGTTGGCGCCATAATTCGTTGTACCGAAATCATCGTCCATATCCGGACAGAAAAGCCCCGGGGCCAACGGCTCAGGCGAGTCGTAAGTACCGGCATTACCGCCGGTGTAACAGGTGATCTGCTGGTTGTTCGAGTTGGTAAGCGTCACGCTCACGCCGTTGAGCGGCGTTCCCAGACTATCCTCGGTCACATAGCCATAGATCGAACCAAATTTCTGGTACAGCCTGATCGGGTTATTGCGAATCGTATTTTCTTCTGCGGTAATGACCGCGATAATATCTGTGCGCGTAATGTAGTTGGATTTATAAACTCCCACGGCGAAGGTGGACCCGAGCGCAAAATAGCTGCTCGCAAGCGCAAAACGACCATTATCGTCCGTAGTCACAACGAGCACCTGACCTGCCGAATCGGTAGTGGTAACATTGGCGCCCGCAAGCGGTTTATAAGAAAAATTATCAAGCACCTGTCCGGTAATTTTGCGCACCGTAAGGTCAGCCGAACTACCGGTAATGTACATCACCACGTTGCCCATATCGACTTTCAGGTTGGGCAAACTGATCACAGCAGCCTGTGCTGCATTCTCAAAGTTGGTCTTGCTAAACTGCAGGTTAAAGCCCATGCCACGCGTAACTTCTTTAAGAGTAAAACTAAATGCCCCACTCGAAGTCGAGGTAGCTGTCAGCACCTCGCCATTATGCGAGGTTGTCACGGTAACGCCTGAAATCGCTGTGCCGTCGGGACCCACGACTTTGCCCACAATCTGGCCGGTTCCGGTAACGCCTGGTAGAGCTTTCTCGGAGCTAAAGCAGTTTAGCGTGAAGAACGCAAAAAACACCAACAACGGGGAATGCAATCGCATGGATTTAATTCGTAAAATTTCTCCAAATTTTTTGTCAAAAGCCATAGATCCCCGTCTTTAAGCCTGAACTGAAATAAATTCCCTGGTCAGAAAACCTGTCTGTGTTAAAAAAACGGCTCTGTATGCCATCATAGGAATGTAACAGACCCCGAAAGTACTGGCCTTCAAAAAAGAAGATATAGGCCCCCATCCGCAATTCAAACCCCATGCCCGCCATCAATCCCCCCGAGACTGGCCGGGTAAACTGCTTCACATCGTAGTACGGGTCATTGGGATCGCCCACGCCAAAGGTCAACAGTTCGAGTTGCGCTGACAGCGGCGTTTTGGCAAAAAAACCCGCCTGCAGATTGCCGGCAAAAGGCTTGAGCGCATCTGCTATCGGTCGCAGGAATTTCACCTTCCCCAGAACTTTATAGAGCGAGTAGCGATACGAAAACATGCTGCGCAGAGTCAGATAATCGGTGCGCAACAGGCCATCACCGGCAAAGCCACCTGTGGGAGTTTCCCTGAGGTAGGTTTTATTCTGCTCATAGCCCAGGTCGGTTATAATACCGTAAACACGACGGAAATAGAGCTCGCTGCGCAGCCCCAGGATGGGATATATATCCCAACCATTCGCGTTGACCGAACTCTGCATGCCATTGGCGGCGCCACCTACATTGAAGCCGAGATACGGCCCGAGGTAAATAGTTCTTGGACGCGACTCGGGGCCTCGCGAGGTTGAATATTCCGATTCCTGAGCAGCAGAAGGCTGCGCGTCGTTACGCGTCAGCTTGATCTTCTCCGAAGACGGCTCATTGAGCGAGACTTCAGCAGGTGGAGTGCTGCCTGATTCGGTGGGCTCGGCCGTAGGGCGCTTCAGCTGGATCTTACCTTCAGCAAAAATACTGCCCGCCAGCAGCAGCGACGCAAGTATGTGGGCAAACTTCAGCATCGTCAGTTACAGGTACAGTTGTTCCCCACAGTTGGCGCCGTGAATTGGAAACAATTGGTGTTGCGCCCGGCGACACCAGCATTACCCGCACTGGTTCCTGCAGCGCCGCCACCGCCACCAGCATACGTATTACCAGAACAGGTTGGAGTTCCCGAGGTTACAAAGGTGACTCCAAAGGATGGGCCTCCATTGCCACCCGAACCGTGACCGCCATTGCCGCCAGGTCTGCCGGCGGCGCCATTGCCGCCATTGCCGCCATCATCGGGGCCGTCACCGCCCGAACCACCTGATCCGGCTGCACCTCCGGTACCGCCGCTCTTACCATTACCTGCATTGCCGCCGCTGCCACGAGTAATCGTGTTGGAGCTAAGCGTGACCGTACTGACGGAACTGATAAAGACTCCTACAGAAGGGCCACCACCCCAGCCGCCTTCACCGCCTGTACCACGACTGCCGCCGCCGCCGCCGCCGCCACCGCCGCCGCCGCCGTCATTGAGGTTACACTCCGCACCGGCGCCGCCGCCGCCGCCGCCGCCGCCCAGACCATGGTCGCCATCCGTTCCGCTGTTGCCCTGGTACGCGCGCAAATAACCGCCGACAATGGAACCATAGTCCACGCCCGCGCTGGCACCGTTGCTTCCAGTGTTTGCTACCCCAGCCTGAGAACCTCCGCCACCGTTTCCGTTACAGTTGCTGGTGCCACGCGCTCCGCCTGCTCCGCCGCCATTTGGGGCAGACTGGCCATCACAGCCACCCCGTGCTCCACAGGCGGACGAACCGTCATCTTGCCAGCCCCCCTGACCCCCGGCACCGCCTGCATTGAAGGCGCCCGCACCGCCACCTCCAGCTGCTCCACCAGGAGCAAACCAGTGGCTATCATTCGCACAAAGGAAACAACCCTCGAGCCCACCCGTTCCATTGCCACCATTACCGCCGGGAGCACCATTGGCACCACCCAGACCGCCATTAATTCCCCGCCAACCGGCACCGGCTGTGATGCTGTTATTGCTCATCACGAAACCGTTCAGACCTGTAATATAAACTCCGTAAGCGCCACCCGGACTTGCGATGGGAGTTCCGGCCACATCACCCTGCGCGGTAATCGCATTCTTGTAGAGATGAAGAGTCGATGTACCGGAAGTCGCCCGAATACCGATGGAATTATATCCCTGCGTTATCGGCGGTGAAGGCCTGAGTGTGGTCAGGTTAATGCCTTCGATGCGGACTGTGGTATTCACAGCTCCAACGACTATGCCCACACTGTCGGTAGTCGTCATGTCATCGAAATCGATCTCCGTATCGTTGCTACCCGCTGTAATGTTGGCCCGATTGGTTGCAACGTCAGGTCGGTACCAGGTCGAAGCAAATCCCCCGAATATACTCGTACCGCTGGGTACACTGAGAGGACCGGCCTGCAGACCCGTAGTTGCGCACGGAGCCGCACCGATGCCACAGTAGTTGCCTGTGATGACATAAACCGCCTTGCCCCCCGAGGCGGCCGTCATGGCCGAAGAAAGGGTCTGCTTCGGCGCAGTGCGAAGCGTGCCCGCGTTTGCATCATTGCCAGTTGCAGCATCGACAAACACAGCATCGGCGGTAGTAATCTGGCTATCGCCATTGGTATCCAGCATGACAAAGTATTTGATGGTGGCAGTACCAGAGTTAATGCCAGTACCCATGTTGGCCGGCCCAGAAGATCCCGTGCAACCGGCGCCGGTATTACACAGCTCGACAGTCACATCGTAGGCCAGCGTCGTCACGCTGCCGGTTAGGGAAGCCGGAATTTCATAACTGGAATTCGGTGTGTTCGCTGGCACCGGGCAACTATTACCCGCTGTTCCCGTAGCCGATGGGAGTACATTGCCGCTATTGGAATCCGGACCACGAGAGGCAGCGGGAGACGAAAACGTGAGACAGCGCAGAGCGTTCACGGGTTCGAACAAATCCGATGTGGCAATAGCAATCGCGACGCCCGTGCGCGAGTCCGTCTTGCGCGTCGTGTCCGGATTCACAGCAAGATTGATATTTTTGGGTTCTATTTTCCAGATAGCTCTTTGCACCATCGACTGCGGCCCGCCCCCGGCCGGTGTAAAACAGATTCCCACGTTGTAGAGGGCAGGCGTCGCAAAGGCCGTATCTGACGCCAGCAACGTGGATGTGACATTGGTCAGCGCAGCCACGCTACCACTGGCATTGGCCCCGGATGACAGCACTCCGTTGGCACAGATTGTACCCGGCAAATCCGCGCGCAGTATGCGCACCTCGTAGTCGCCGGGAAAGTCAACATTCCAGGTCCAGCTGGTCGTCGCCCGCGTCGTCACCCCAGCAGCCACCGTAACCGGGGCAGTCGCATCGCCACTGTTACCCCAGTTTGCCGCAGAGCTCCACAAGTGGTGGTTGGGCGCAGTGACAGTGGTGATTTGTGGAGTTACAGCAATCGCGTACGCCTGCGTGAAGACCGGCGTCGTATTGCCGGCTGCGTCGCGTGCGCGGTACTTGATATAGTAAATTCCAGGCGTCGGAGCGCAGGCGCTGAGGTTTGTCGAGAGATCGGTTACGCTGGCGCGCGTCGGGCACCCCACATTGAATACGGTACTACTGCCATTCACCAGGACGACATTGTTTGTTGCCGTGCAGGGAAATACCGGATCGGCCGGATTCGTTGCCGGCAGCGGGTTTCCGGCGCCGTCGGCGCCCCATGTGTAGCAAATTTCGGTCGGCAGCAGTGAACCATTGACCGGCGTGCCGCCTATGGTTGTTGAGCCCGTCAGGTAAATCTGCTGTGGCGTGTCGAACATGCCACTTGAGGGAGAAACGGCAATACTGGGGGCATTGTCGTCGCGTATGACAGTTTCAAATGCCTCGCCCCAGACGAAAAGATCGGCAGGAGCAGCGCAGCCAGCATTTTCGCAGGTGATGGCGCAAATCGAAATATAATTGATCCCGTTGGTTGCGGCGTTGAACGCCATTCCGGAGCCGCCTGCCGCCACATTAGTCGTCACTACATGTCCTGACGGGTGAGGTCCGCCCGATGCAAGTACAGATGGGGGTGGAGTGATATACTGCGCACGCGTATAACCAATACACGACGCATTAGCAATGACGATGTAGCGGAAGGGTTTTGTGAGACTGCCTGTGTCCGCAGTCCATTGGATCTGCGCGTTTGTTGGCACTGTCGCTGAGGCATAGCGGTTCGGCACCGATACGATCGCAATGTCTGGCTTACGGCCTATAGTAAAGTTAATCTGCTGTATGCCTGACAGACGACCCGCAGCGTCGCGCACGATATATTTCATTGTGTAGTTACCAAAGGGCAGACTTTGGAATGAAATGGTACCACTGTCACCAGCCTTGATTGCATGCAGCGTGCCGCTGTAGTCCACTCCGGTAGGATCGAGATTTGTGCTGCCAAAATCCGGATCAACAGGAAGGCCGGAATTGCTCAGGCTGTACGTCACTGCATTGCACGCCACCCTGTCAGAACAGAGTATATTCACATCCATGGGTGCCGCATAGAACTCCCCGTTACGGATGGGCGAAATGATCGGCATCGGATCGCCGGCATCCACATAACCCGGATCTTCGCGATCGAGCGCAATCTTACCGAGAATATTGTTGGCGATGGTATTGTTACCGAGCACGTCAAAACCAATCACCTGACCATACTTCAGGTTCTGGTAAAGCCAATCCTGCGTCTGTTCAATCGCCGGATTTTTAACGATCAGGCGGGCTGCTGCCCCTGATCCGTCGGCATTCGTCATGACACGTGAAGTGCCATCTTCTTCTACGAAAAGATAGTAGTCTGCATTTCCGTCACCGTTGGTATCAAGCCCCGTGGTGGGCCTAACGGGCCAGGTAAAAAGCATCTGTGGTATGTGGCGCAGGTTGGGATCCGGATTGGTCGGATCATATGTTACGGAACAATTGCCGTTACTATCCAGCTCTGAAACCACGAGGTCCGCTGGCGCAACTGATGCCGTAGCACCGGTACCGGTGTCTCCGCTCAAAGTTATCGTCGGCGGCGAGGTGTAACGCCCATCGCCGATATCGAGCAGGTAAACACCATCCACGGCACCACCGGAAACATGCACGCCGGCACTCGCTCCCGTGCCACCACCGTCGGTTCCTATTTCTACAGCAGGACCGCCGTAGCCCGCGCCCTTAGTCACCATCGAGATGCGAGTCAGCCGGCCACCACTGGCCGCTGCCACCTGCGCTACGGCCTGAGTGCCCGAGCCAGGGGGGTCGATTGTAATATTGAAGCTGTTACTTGTGCAACCCGAACCGGGATTCGTTATTTGCACGCGCTCGACCTTACTGTTAGCGACGACGGCAATTGCGGTTGGATTCGTGGAACAGGTACCCGAAGGAGTAATCGTGACGTTCGGCGAATTGGTATAGCCAGAACCGCCGGAACCAACGGTGAATGCATTGATAGCTCCCGTGCGGCAGATATAAAGACCATCGACTTTACCGTCGAAGTTGATATCCATCGCCTGAACGGCGATGCTTAAGCCCAAACCGGCTGAGATAGTTTTTGGCGCAGCATTATAGCTGATACCACCGAATGACTGGAAGTCATCGGATTTAGCCTTGCGCGCACAGGCCGACAGCAGTGCGAGTACCGCTAAGGAAAGGATGAGCTGACTTGTCTTCTTTGCCATAACCACTCTTTAGTATTTAAATATCACCTGACCAAACTTGTACGCAAACCCAGCGTACACCCCGTAGTGCACGATGGGTAAGACGTTATCGTAAATAACTCCCCCACGCAATTGCATGAAGGGAATGATTTCGTCTGTACGATCGGATTTCTTCATCATAAACGGAAACTCGACACCCAGCGCCGCATGCGCCGTAAATTTCAGAGCATTACCCTGCGTGTTTGCGTCTTTAAAGCTGTAGTATCCAAGCCCGGGCAGTATGGATGTTACCAGCTGCAAGGGCATCTTAGGTATTCGGTAGAGCCAGGCAAAACCCACTTCGCCGTAAAACCCCTCGATGGAAGCCGGAGCTCTTGTGATATTGAGATAACCAGCCTCAAAGCGCAGATCAAAACCCTTGCCATTGGATTCGTCGGCATCGTATGCGAGAAAAGCCCCCCAACCCGCCGGCAGCGTTGCTGTGCCTCGACCTGTATTCACGAAGTAATCGCCCGCAATGGAAAAGCGCGAATTATCGAGAATTGTCTCCTTCGGCCGGGCAGCAAGCGGCGCCACCTGTTCAATCGGCCCGTCGTCCTTCGGCTTCTCTGCTTTCGGCAAGACAACCTCACCCTTCTCATTGGTTTTCTTCAACGCTTTTTTCCGCTCGGCCTCTTCATCCTCGCGGATTTCAATGGGTTTCGATTTCCAATCGCCGGATTTCGGTTTTTCTTCCGGTAGCTCGTCGTCAAAAAAGCTCTCGGAATCCTGCGCCCAGAGTAATGCCTTGCCGGAAGGAAAAACTCCTCCCGACAGAAAACAAGCCAAGAAAATAAACTTATAGACATACTTCTTGCGCATGCACGGGGATTTCCCCATTGTTATATGCTGAGCCAGATTACCCTTGTGCCAAAAAACAACAAAAAACTGACGTTTTTGTCACTTTGTAAACAAGTGTTTAGCTTTACGCACATCTGAGCTGCGCTCAGATGTGCGTAAAGTTTGTGAGCGGGAACACCTCACCCCCATTTGGCCGGTGCAGGTATTGCCACAGGGTGAGAAAACCTGTCGCGACTGTCGCTTTGCGAAAGCGCTCGCGCCCGAAAGGGAACAGGAAGCGCGCAACGAGCGTTTTACCGGTGCGCGCATCGTGCAAGCCGACGAATACCGTGCCGACGGGCTTAGATTCACTGCCCCCGTCAGGCCCCGCAATACCAGTAAAAGAAAGCGCAAGATCTGCCCGGAGTTTTCGCGCCACCCCGCTCGCCATCTGCGCCGCCACCTCAGGACTGACTGCGCCGTGCGCAGCAATCAGTTCGGGGGCTACATCGAGCAACTCTGTCTTAGCTTCATTGGCGTAACTTACTACCCCGCCGGTGAAAATGGCTGAAACACCAGCGATGTCCGTGATTTGTTTTGCGGCAAGCCCACCGGTACAGCTTTCGGCCAGAGCAAGCTTCAACTGATTTTCTTTGCAGTAAGCAATCACTCCCCCAAGCGGATCCTCGACTACCTGGCCGGCGAAATGTGACTCCAGAGTACCCGCTATTTGAGCAACAGCTTGTTCGCTCATGGCATCACCTGCCTTTGCCCGCAGAAACAGCCTGCAACCCCACGGCAGAGCATGAACGCCGACAGAAACCTTCTTTCCTATATCCGGCGTGAGCGAGCGCAGCTCGGTAAAAAGCTGGCTTTCTCCGACACCCCAGACCGGGATGATGCGTGTTATATAGCGCGCGGCATTCTGCTCTTCGATGCGGCGCAGCACTTCGCCCCACATGCCCCTGATCTCATCGGGAAAGCCAGGCAGAGCGAAAAAATTGATTTCGGGTAAATAAATGCCGGGGGCTAAGCCAACAGGGTTCTTTATTGCAACCGCGCGCGAAGGAATGCGCGCTTGGCGCAACGCCGTTTCGAGCGAATAAGAATTCGGCTGCAATTTTGCACGCTTCTCGAAAAAATACCGCGTGCGCTTTTCTGCATGAGGCTCGTAAACCGGCGTGTCATTCAGCCATTGACACAAAAGATCGACGGTCAGATCGTCCGTTGTGGGCCCGAGCCCGCCGGAATTGATGATAATATCGCCCGTGGCGGCAAACTCTTTCCAGGTCGCAAGGATTTGCTGCGGGTCATCGTGCAGAATCCGGCTTTCTATAAGCTCCAGGCCCAAGGCATAAAGCTCTGAGGCAAAAAACTGCGTATTGCGATCGAGCACGAAGCCGTTCATCACTTCGCTGCCGGTGATACAGAGACGGACTCCCTTTTTCATACGCTCACCAAACCGTCCGAACGGGGTATTGTTGTATGTGCTCGTCCGCCGTGATGATCATGGCATTTTCTGCCAGCGCCTGGCATACCAGCATCCGGTCAAACGGATCGCGGTGCAAGTTCGGCAGCGATGCCGCGTGCAATGTATGATTCAGTTGCAGTGGCACGACCCTGTAACCCGATTCTTCCACAATTTTGTGAATAAAGCGATGCGGGGGTTCCGGCAGCGGGAGCTTGCCGAGAGCATACTTGACGACGATTTCCCACACCGAGACAACACTTAACGCAATATTTGTCTCGGCGTTTCTGAGAATCTTTCGCGCCTTCGCTGACAATCTACGCTCATCTGTATGCGCCCAGATAAAGCTATGGGTATCAAGGAAATACTTTGCCGTCATACCAATCACTGATTTCGCTTTCGGTCATTGGCGCGAAAGCAGTGTCAGGCACCACCCAACCCTTGTATTGCCCGAGTATTCGCGTCTTCGTCTTGGCGCGTTTGCCCTTCTCCTTGTTCGCCGAGCCCTTGGTTTTTTCGAGCGGCACCAATTTGGCTACGGGCTTGCCGGCCTTAGCCAGGATAATTTCTTCACCTGCCGCAGCACGCGCAAGGTATTTCGAAAAATGGGTTTTCGCTTCATGCACACTCCTCACCATGCTGACAACTTATTCAGGTGAGTGGACTTAGTCCACTAAAAAATGGAATTCTTCGCCGCACTGCAGAATATTCGCACTGAGTCAGATCTTTCCCGCAAGCTCACCGCGCTCAGCGAACTAAACCAGGCTCTTGCCTCAGGCTCGGTGCAGTTCGACCACGGCGCAGCCATCGAACCTGTTGGAGCTCCCTCGTATGCCGCCATCTGCCGCATCGTGCATGGCTCGCAGGTTGAACGTCGCCGCAACCTGGGCACTGCAGAAGGACGCGCGGTCTTCTTACATGCGCTCGCGCATATCGAGTACTCGGCAATTGACCTAGCGCTCGACAGCTGCTACCGTTTCAGGTATTTGCCGCCGCAGTATTACGAAGACTGGCTGAACGTCACCTTCGACGAAGCGCGCCACTTTGTCATGCTACAGACGCTGCTGAGTGAGCTGGGTTATCAGTACGGGAGCTTCTGTGTGCATACCGGAATTCATGACGCCATGGCCCGCTCGGCGCATTCGCTGCGGCTACGCATGGCTGCGACACACCGCCATCTCGAGGCCAATGGGCTGGATGCACACCCTGAGCTCGCCCGGAAGATTAAGCTCTTTAACGACCCGATGGCCGGGCAAATTTCAGCCGCACTGAAAGTGATCTTCGAAGATGAAATCACGCACGTACAGGCCGGGGATTTTTGGTTTCGCTATGCCTGCGCTCAGGATGGGGTTAGCAGCGAAGTTTTTGCTGGTGACGTTCAGCAGGCGATACCCGGCACGCGGTTTCCACGGCCAAACCTCAATCTTGAGGCAAGACTACGCGCCGGGTTCACCAGAGCCGAACTAAAAGCGCTCGGCAGCTAACAGGCTGTTGAAAAACGGCCATGAAGCAGGATGTTGAAACCGAGCGCAGCTGCAGACAGGCCATTTATGGCCGTTTCGCAAGCGGTTCGCATCGCGAATCGCGGCGTCTGCAGCGAGCACGGGATTTTTTCAACATCCTGCTGATCAGACTTGCGGTTTGGTGGCTGCATCGGCAGCTGGGGCTGCCGGGGCTTTGTCGGCTGGCGGTGCGGCAGGTTTGGGTTTAACCCCTTTACTGCGCATTGTCATGCTCATCATACGGCCTTCGAGGTTAGGCTTTTTGTCCAGGTGGGCGTAATCGGCAACCTTGTTGTAAAATTCCGTGAGTTTTTCAACGCCCAGCGCAGTATGCTGCATTTCGCGGCCGCGGAACTTCATAGTCACTTTTACGTTATCGCCCTCGCTAAGAAATGCTATAGCCTCTTTGCACTTACGGTCGAAATCGCCCGTATCGATCTTGGGGCCCATCTTGATCTCTTTGATCTGTATGACCTTCTGTTTTTTCTTAGCTTCTTTTTCTTTCTTGGCTTTTTCAAATTTGAACTTGCCGTAGTCTACAAGCCGAACAACAGGGACGTCCTGCCCCTTTGTGATTTCGACGAGGTCAACGCCTTGTGCTCTTGCCCGTGCGAGCGCATCGCGCGTCGCAATGAGCTCTGTGCCTTTTTCGCCGACAAGACGCACCTGCGGCTCAGTAATGTCTTCGTTAATGCGATGTTCGCGCGTCGGGCGCCTGAGTTTGGCAAAGCGATTAAATCGGCCCTGGCCTCCTCCGCCCCCGTCGGGGGATCTGGGTGGGGAAAAATTAGGCCTTTGCTGCATAGAGTGTAATCATTAAGTGTACGGCATAATAAGGAAATTGACCTGGCTGTCAACTCTGATACGTAATTGCAGTGCGATTCACAGGAGCCCGATAACACAGCTTGCCGCTGCGACGAGCATGCAAAAATCGCACATGAAGCGCAGCACGGGGCTCCGTACCCTGTTGGACCAATCGTACGAACCCGGTCCCGGATTTCTGTACATACCGCCGATTCCCCGCGACCGTTTTGATTTTATTGCACAGGTGCAGAGCGCATTCGTCAACAAGGTAGTATCTTTCACCTTCGCGGATTTTAGCCACTGCTTCGACTACAGCGTTTTTGAGATGATCGACGGCCACTATATGCGCGTCACGGCCTCTTCATCGCGCTTCCAGTTACGCGAGCTGGCCGAACACAAAGGCGTCGAGGTATTCAAAAAGTTCATCGCCCGTACCCGCCCGCTCGCCATAAGCCATGAAAAGAATCTGTCTGCACAGATGATGCGCCAGTCGCTGTACAACATCGCGCACAACCTGCCGCCGATGGTCGAATTTCTGCACATTGCATCCGAAGAGCGCCTGCATGCCGCAATGAAACGCCTGGCGCCGAAAGGCGTGCGCTATGCGGTGGGCATTCCGATAATTATCGACCGCAAACCTGTGGGAGTTCTTTGGGGCATACACCGGCGTTCGTTTACTGCTGACCAGCGCCGCGACGTGCGGCAGCAGATGATTTCGCTCAGCCGCGCTATAGACTTTATAGTTTCAGAAGAATTCGTGGATGGCGGCGATGCATACAGCGCCAGGCGAAAAATAGAAAAACACGACCCGACCGCGAATCTCGAGACCCTGCTCTACACACAGGTTCCAGACCATGAAAAGCCCGTGAAATCGATGGTGCTCTATTCGAACCGCTATGCGGAAAAATACCGGCAGGATACCAACTATATTGTCCCAACGGTTAATGGCTACAATATCTCGCTCAAGCGCTATCTGCCGGAGCATCTGAATGGCCAGGATCGTATTCTCTTGATGCTGCCCGGATTCTTTTGCAACCGCTCGATCATGGATCGCCTCGCGAAAGAAATGGCTCTCGAACACGGATATGCAGTCTTCACCCTCGACGTCAGAGGAAGGTCGAAAGAGACGCTCCCCAACAAAATCTTCAATAACTACCACTGGTCGGTGGACAATTATATCTGGGAGGACTTTCCTGCCGCATTGCAATGGCTCAAGGCTACGCATCCGGGTAAGAAAATCGTGGTCTTTGGCCACAGCATGGGAGGGCTGATACCGCTCTTTTACTCGGCTGCATACGACAAGTACGGCAAGAAACGCTCGGGCGACCTGGCGATAAAACCTGAATCCCTGATCGATGGTATCGTCTCGATTACATCGCCCATCTACATACGTATTGCGGCGGAAAATGCCTGGTTCAACATGTTCCGCAATTCCGCCAAGCTGCTCACCGGCAACGCGCTCGCCGAACCGATCATGCGTATGGTGAACTTCACGCTGACCTCTACGCTTGGTGGAATCGACTTAAATAAGTTTTTCACGTTCCTCAACAGCATTTCGGCTTCGATTCGCGCGGTTTCATTCGATGTCACGTATCGCCTGCCGACAATCAAGGAATTTATCGGCTATGAGCAGATCACTCCCCCTGAATGGTATTTTATGATGGAAGACGTGTTCTGCGAAGAGTCGATGCTGGTCATCAGCCAGTTCATCCGTTCGCTGATCGACGGCGACAATTTCATGTCGATTGACAAAGAGATCAACTATACGCTCGAATGCAATGAACTGGAGATACCGCACTTCACGGTTGTGGGTACAGTGGACGAAATCGCTCCCCCTGACACGGTGCGGCAGGGGCATTTGGCGGGCAAGTCACCCAAGAACCGGATCGCCGAATACAAGCAGGGTCACCTCGGCATCATCACACATCCCGAAACCGTGCGGCAGATTGCGATTGATACAGACGAGTGGATCCGGGCTTTGCCAGCGAACTACATCAGTTAAACACAGTGTGTGCCCGAAGGGCACACACTGTGTTTAACTAAAAAGAACTCAATTTCCGCAAGACTTCAACGCGCTTTTCAATGCGGGCCTTGTCGGCTCTTGCAATACCGGTCGTTGAAAAACCTTCAACCGCAAAGCTTGCAGTCGCCGAGCCCCAGGCAACGGCCCGGCGCAGCAAGTCATCGGTGATTTTCTTACCCGGCTGCGAGTTGGCGACGAGATAACTCATCACTCCGCCGGCAAAACTGTCGCCAGCACCGGTAGGATCAATCACCTTTTCGGTCGGGTATGCAGGGCTTACGAAGATGTGGTTATGCGAAATAGCAGTAACACCATGTTCGCCCTTTTTCACAATGACAATATCCGGCCCCTGCCTGTGAATAGCCTTCGCTGCCTTAATGATCGAAGCTTCGCCCGCAAGCATGCGTACTTCAGCGTCATTGAGAAAAAGAATATCGACGGCCTTGATCACCTTCCACAAATCCTTTTTCTTGCTTTCGATCCAGAAGTTCATCGAGTCCATGCCGACAAGCTGCACGTTTTTCATCTGCTTCAGCACCTTGTACTGGATGACTGGGTCAATGTTGGCGAGAAAGAGTACCTGGCGGAGCTTATCTTCTTCTGTCAGCTTCGGCTCAAAAGTAGCGAATGCACCGAGTTCTGTGCTGCGCGTGTGCGCGACAGCCATGTCATGTTCGTAATAACCCGACCAGTGGAAGGTCTTGTCGCTGGAACGCTCAATTCCCGCGGTATCAATGCCAAAGTCCGACAGATATTTGAGATACTTCTCGGGAAAGTCATGGCCGATGACGGCGATAATTTTCGGTTCAATCAGATTCGCGGCAGCTATGGAAAAATGGCTCGCTGCTCCTCCGAGCACGTTCTTCTTTTCGCCGAACGGGGTTTGGATATCATCGAAGGCAACTGAGCCCACTACAAGCATGCGCATACGGTAATCAGAGAGCCTGAATCAGGCTGTAAAGATGGTAAAGAAAAGCGGGAGCAGGATGTTGAAAAAATACCGTGCTCGCTGCAGACGCCGCGATTTCCAGAGCGCTTTTTTCAAAACCGCGTGGAAATCGCTCGCAAAACGCCCCTCACCATGGCATGGTGCGGGGCTGTCCGCAGCTTGAGCCCGGTTTCAACATCCTGCTCTATGGCTGTTTCTTTAAAAGCCTGGGAGTTATGACTTATGCGCTATTTGGCCGCAACTGCGGTCTTTTCTGCCCGCAGCCGGCGGCGAATTTCTTTTGCGCGTATGCGATTGGGCTCTAACCGCTCTTTGAGCCTTAAGCCCATGCTGTCTGCGCCAAAGCGGCGCTCGAGCAGTCGCTCGGGAATGATATACCACTTAATCTTGGACTCCACAAGCAGCTCGCCCCCCAGTTCAATGCGCGCCTTGGTGTAGAGGCGTTTCGAGCGGGCCGAGGTTAGCCAGGCCGTGACCCTGATGTCCTTGTAGAGGGGCGTCGCCTTGTGGTATTTGATGGAGAAGCCGTCGGTCATAACGAAGTGCCCGAGGTGGTGGCAAAGAACTCCCTGCGCTTCATCGAGTATGAGCGCAAGTGCGCCACCGTGGGCATAACCTGGCGCGCCTTCGTGTTCTTTGCGCAACTGGTAAATAAAGCACACCTCGCCTTTCTCTTCATCGAAGGTCGAAGGTATGTGAAAGGAGTAATTGTTCAGCGCACCGCACGCAAGACAGTTGTCATGGTGAAGGTGCTGCCCGACGAGACTTGCTTTGCCGTGGGGGCGAAGCACGGATTATTCTTTATCTGCCTTGGCCTTCTTCACGCGCGGGATTAAAACCTGGCGCCCTTTGTAATAGCCGCAGGCAGTGCAGATGCGGTGTGGAATGCCGTACGCGCCACAATTGGCGCATGGACGCAGATTGGGTTTGCCGATAGCGTGGTGTGCGCGGCGTTTGCGCCGGCGTGAGTGGGAAAGTCTTCTCTTGGGAACGGCCATTTTGGTTGAAAATCATACTTGAAACAGGGTGTCAATGAATTGCATCAGGCGCTTACGCCCCAAAGCCAGCGCTGAAGGATTCATAATCAGCCGCGCCGTACTTTCCAGGATAACCTCTTCTTCGACGAGGTTATTTGCTTTGAGCGTAGCCCCGGTACTGACAAGATCGACTATCACATCCGAGAGCCCGGTGAGCGGCGCGATTTCAATCGAACCGTAGAGTTCAATTGTGCGGATGTTAAAGCCCCGCCGGAAAAAGTATTCCGTGGCCAGCCGGGGATACTTCGTGGCCACGCGGAGCTCAGGTTTGTTCTGCCAGTCGGTCCGGTCTTTAGGATACGCAACAGAAAGCCGGCAGTGTCCGAACGGCAGGGCTGCGGGGATAAAAACATCAAAGTTGTGCTCGAGCAGCAAATCCAGGCCCATTATCCCGAGATCGGCCGCCCCCTGCTCTACATAAGCCCCGACGTCCTTGCTGCGGATCAGAAAAAAGTCGATATTGCTCTTTTCATCGCGCAGAATGAGTTCGCGGCCATCGTGCGCGCGGCTGAGCGATGAGAGTCCGCGCGACGAAAAGAACTCGAGACTTTCGTCGCTCATGCGCCCCTTGGGCAGCGCGATCCTGAGTTTATCTTCTGCCAACTTATTTCTGCAGTTGGGCCCGTTCGGCATTCAGCAGGGAGATATAGTTGCGGCTGCTGGCGGCAAATTCTTTCCCCTCGCTGTCGCGCGAAAGCTTCGCAAACTTCTCTTCTGCTTCGTCGTACCGGCCGAGATAATAGAGCATACGCCCCTGGTGAAAGACTGCCATCTCCGTTTTTTTGATCGCGGCATATTTCTTTTCGAGGTCTTTATAGACCTGGAGCGCCTTTTCGAATTCGCGCGCACTCTCGAGCGCCTGCGCCTGCATAAAACCGGCTATGCTTGCCATCGCGTCGGTGTCATAACCTGAGGCTGCCCGGGCAAACAGCGCGGCTGCGGCCGCCGGATCCCTGCCTTCGAGCAGC
>CAYOZO010000013.1:23686-38029 GCA_964408405.1 uncultured Turneriella sp. | reverse complement strand
CGGCGAGCTCTTTAATGCATGTGTAGAGCGTTGCGGTCATGTCGAGCTTGTTGTACTTGTTCAAAAGCCGCAGGATGATCAGGTTGAGGTCTTTTTCTGTCTCTGGCAACAGGGCGTACGCCCTGACCTTTATTGTCTGGTTCTTTTGTATGGCGCTGTCAATGCGCTCTGCCAGCGAAAGCATGCGGCCGGCTTGTGACAAGCGGCTGAAATAGCAAGCCGAAAGGCAAAAAAAGTCTTCAGGATTCGCGGGGTTTTGCCGAATCGAGGGGTATGAGGATAGGTGGCGACTTCTTACTGCAGTCCCAGCTGGTCGAATTGCCGGCCGACCTGAGGCAGTTGCAGCTCCGCTTCACCGAAAAAATGCTGAAGGCGACGATCGCCCGTAAAGCATTGGAGCAGAGCGTTCGGGCAACCCCGGCGACGCTGGATACGTATGCGTAGGGCATTACAGCTTTACGCGCCGTTTCGCATCAGCAGACTGGTATATGGCACACAAGAAAGGCGGCGGTTCCTCGAAAAACGGCCGTGACTCCAACTCGCAGCGCCTGGGACTCAAGGCGCATGGCGGTGAATTTGTAAAGGCAGGTTCGATTCTGGTCCGCCAGCGGGGTACCGTTTTCCACCCTGGTAAGAATGTTCTGCGGGCGAAAGACGACTCGCTATTCACAACTGTTCCCGGCATTGTAAAGTTCGAGCGCGTGGACAAGCAGCGTAAGCGAATTTCAGTTTATCCCGCAGCGAACTAGACTGCGGCAAATGGATCGATAGGGGGCCCTGCGGGGCCTTTTTTTTGCCCCGCCGGGCTCGCGGCGCTTATTCTGCAATGTAGTCAAGCCTGCGTGTTGACAAGTTATTAACCGAATGGTTAATTTTTTTTGGTAATCTGCTACTGACCTCAGTATTTTGAGAATACCATGCCGGCTATCGAGAAGAAGCCACGCCAAGCTGAAGCCAAGACCCGCGAAGCGATTCTGCTGGCGGCGATCGAAGAATTTGCGGAGCGAGGCTTCGCCGGAGCGCGTACGGAGAACATTGCCCGCCAGGCCAACGTCAATAAGGCCATGCTGCACTACTATTACCACGACAAGCAAACGCTGTATTCCGCTGTGCTCGAAACGCTCTATGGTTCTAATCCCGATACGGAGTTGCTCGTCGACCAGCTGAGCAATGCTCCTATTAATTCAGTACAAATGGTGCGCGTCTTCCTGATGGTCATTCTGCGCAAGCATGCTGATAGCCGCAGCGAGCCGTTTCGCCGTATCCTTGCATGGGAACTCGCTGCAGGGCAGAACAACCTCAAAGCTGTTGCACAGAAGTATATGGTGCCGCGCATTGCCGGCATGATTGAGGCGCTCAGGCGGGGCATTGCGGCGGGGGAGTTAGAGTGTTCGAACCCTACGCTCGCCGTATGGAGTCTCATTTCGCAGGTAGCATTTTATTTTATGCACCGAAGAACCTATGAGGGCAGCGCGATTTACAACGACCTTTATGAAAATGTTTCACAAACCGATCTGCTGAACTTTCTGCTGGATAACTTTATTGCCGCTTACGCCACGAACAAGCATATCTGTTCGGAACTTCCAGCAGAAATTGAAGTTTTGGCAAACACTTTGGCTGACAAGCTCGTAGCGCCGGTTCTGACCGGCCGCTAAAAATACCAGCAGGCTCTTGAAAAACAGCCTGCTAGCGGGCCCGCCCATAGCGAGGACTCAGTCGATATCCATAGGCTTCTATGCTGTCTAAGCGGTGGCTGCGCGCTGCAAAGCGGCGGTAATAGGCAGTTCCGCGTGCGTGCGTTACGTAACTGCGGTGACCGCCGTCGTTGCCGAGAAGGCGCGGCCTGGCAATCGGGAATAGCGCCGCGCATACCGCAAGCATCAGGCCACCGACATTGCCGTCGGGATTACTCACGGGCGTCAGATCAGGGCGCAGGCTTTCGCGAAACTCCTGCACGAGCGGATGCGAGCTTGCGTACGTGTACTTTTTTCTAAACGGCAGACGGATGACTGCAGGGGATGAGAGCGCGTCGATTACCAGCGCAGTGTCACTATTGCGGATAAAATCCGTACAGCCGCAGAAATGCTCCTGGCTGGCAAAGCCTGCATCGAGAGAAAAAATTACCTTGGGGCGGATGCCGTAATAGAGCAGCACAGGCAGCGCTGTATCGGCGCACCAGATACAACTATGCGGTTCAATGTGCGGCACAGGGTAGAGCGACGGACCAGCGAATGTCCGGCGTCGCGCTCAACTTGCTGATATCCGGAATATTTTTGAGCAACGGCGCATTGAGACGAAAGTTGATCGGCCACAGCCGGCCAAAGTGCCTGATAGTCTTAAGCCGCACAGCCGCGCGCGCCAGAATCTCGCGGGTCGCCTGCCCTACAGCGGCGCCTAAGTGCTGCCACTGCGGCAGGATGTGTATTACAAAGTTGTCCTCGACGTCCACAGTGTTGATGAATCGCGAAAGACCTTCTGCGTCGCTGATCAGGCGCTCGTCCTGCGGCAGCAGAGCTGTGAAACTTGCTGGAGCGATGAAGAAGAAACGCGTTTGCGTATCAAAAAGGCTTGCAAAGGACGATGAATACGGGGCCACTATGAGGGGGATGCTGTCACCGCAGCTTGCCAGCAGAGTCTGCATTTGCTGAAGGTCGCGTGCAGCAGACCGCTCGCTGTAAAAAGTAAGGCTAGTCACGCCATGGCGGCAAATATAGCGCCCGTTTTCCAGTATCGTGCTCAGTTCGGGAAAACCGGGCAGCATCAGCGCATCTCTATCATAATCGAAGCGCGCGCCAGAAGGTCGTTGCGACAAAAGATGGAGTACGTTACAGAAAAAGGTTCGGGTGGTCTGTAGGCTTCAGCCTTACGAGGCGCGAAACGCTTTTCGAGCAGGCTGCCGAGCATGACCAGTCCGTACACGTTTTTTTCTCTGAGTTCAAGGTACTCGATTTCGTGGCGCTCGGCGGTATGATCGTCCAGATAGTAGTTGCCGTAGAGGCAATCAAAATCCACGGCACGTCGCGCATCGGCATTACGCACTTCGAAGGCAAGGCGATCACCGCGGAAGTAAACAGAATTCCAGAAGTCGCGCATCGTCTTATTTCTGGTGCTCTTTTCCAGCGAGTAGCTAACCCTCTCGAAAAGGGGCTCATTGCACTTCATTTCGCTGAAATCGCGGCAAAAAGAAAATACGTTGTGCTCGCTGCGCTCCTTGCAGGAAAATGCCAGAACCACCAGCAGCAAGGCCTTTCTCATGGCAGATACTTGAGGATAAAACCGCCAGTTGCAATCAAGAACAAAAGCAACACTGTGCCAAGAGATCGCGCCTGTCCTTCACGGTTACGTGTCTGCGGTTCTTCGCTGTAATTCTCGGGTAAAAAAGGCTTGAGCAGATCCTGCATGAGCCATAGCTGTAGCAGCCAGAGCGCAAGTTTACTGGAAAAAACCAGCCCGTAAAGACCGGTCATCACAGACCTGCCCTTCAGGCCTGCCAGCGCGGCGCCGCTCAGCACGATCAGCGCAAAGGAGACATGCAGCAATTTCCACAGCAGCAACACCACTTCACCGCGAAAATTATCGACGTAGCGGTATGATCTGTAGCGGTCGTAAACGCGCTGGAAAATAATAAGGAAAAAAAACAAAGCTCCGCAATAAAGCGCTACACCCAGCCAGTGCATTGCCGAGAGTAGCTGCGGAAAAAACGTCAATCTTCGCGGTAGTAGAGTTCGACCAGATTGCCGCTCGGATCCACGACGTACACGCTTTCGCCACCCTCGATTTCAAAGGGGCCCTTGGCAATTTCAATATCGTTTTCCTCTATTTCTTGCAGAGCTTCAGTGAAGTCGTCCACATCGAGCAAAAACGAGAGAACCGGGACTTTTGCATAAGCTTCCAGCCCGGTGTCGAGCTTGAGGTGCAGGTTATCAAACGAAACAATGGCGAAGTTGTTGCCCTCTTCGACAACCTCGAAGTCCAGGAACTGAGTATAAAATTCTATTGCCTTCTGCAGGTTTTTTGCCGGCATGTTGATGTGGCTGAGCGTTTCGATGATGACCATGTGCTCGGCAGAAAACACGGGAAAAACAGGCCATCAAGCCCTTTTTCAAGCCTTTGAAAACCGTCATTTTACGTTATCAGCGCCTTTATGGCACAAACTTTGCTAAACAGGTGCCAAGAGAAACAAATTCTCTACAGAATAAGGAGTAAAACATGAAACTCAAGATTTCTGCCTTAATGGCAACTTTAACAGTTTTCGCTCTTGGTTTAGGCGCCCAGGCGAAAAAAGCGGCAAAGGCGCCGGCTGCACCCGCAGCGCCGGCGGCCCCGGTGGCGAAAGCGCCTGCAGTCCCAGCGGCACCGCCGGCACCAGCTCCTGCAGCTGAACCAGCAGATGCACCGGCTGAGGGCTTCTTCGTGAAGAGCGTGAAGTCTGGCGAGGGCAAGGACATCCAGCTCAAGCTGGGCGGTTATGTCGATGCATACTATGCATACCATACGCGTGGCGACAGCGACTTCCGCCCCGGTGCAACTCATCCGGCGGGTACTGCCGATGCGTCTGCAACCAACATCGGTTCGGGTGGCGCAAACACTGGCCGTGTGTTCGAATCGCCAGGGCAGCAGTTCTCGCTTGGTCTTATCCAGACTAAGTTTGAAATGGGCAACGAAGACTGGCAGGTAGTAGCTGACCTGATTCACGGACCAAACGCAGAGCAGACGAACTTCAACAACCTGCGGGCAGGTGGTGGTAGCTCAACTACCTCAACAGCGATCAAGCAGGCCTACGTTTCTGGTGCACTGATGAAAGACCTCAAGCTCACGGTTGGTCAGTTCGGTACGCACATCGGCTATGAAGTGGTCGAATCATACCAAAACCCGAACTACATGCTCGGCTACCTCTTTGGCTATGGTCCATTCTACCATACTGGCGCAAAACTGGATTACGCAATCTCGGATAAGATATCTGTTATGGCCGGTGTCGTCAACGGTTGGGACCTGCAGTATGATAACAACAAGGACAAGACAGTTATTGGTCAGATCATGCTGAAGCCCATTTCAGAGTTGACGGTAATCCTCAACTATGCAGGTGGCAATGAAACGACCGGTCGCCCCAACAATACTAGCGACAACAATGTTGGTGGTATGAGACACATCGGAGACCTCGTGGTGCAGTATCAGGTCAGTAAGATGATCAAAGTGGGAGCGAACTTCGTGTACGGCGAGAACAAGGTGAACAAAGATACTGCAGCGCAAGTTTGGGGTGGTGCCGCCGGTTATCTGAGCGTAACACCGATCGACGGCTTGACCTTGAGCTACCGCCTCGATTACTTTGACGATAAGCAGCAAGCCCGCGGTCTGCTCGGAGTTACCGGTGGTAATTCAAACGGAGCTAGCGTGATGGGCCATACTCTTACCGGCACGATCTCCATGTACGGCGGCCACTTCCTGATCCGTCCGGAAGTCAAGTATGACCGTTCAGAGAAAGAAGTATTCGGTTCTGGCGAGCTTAAAAAGGACAACATCACTGCTCTGATCGCTTTCACCGGCGTGTACTAAGAGCACGGCTCGTAAGAGTCCTTCTCCAAAGGGGGCATAAGCCCCCTTTTATTCGTTTACCCTTGATCTTCCAAACTCACGCAGTTAACCATGTCAGAAAGGGGTCGCCTCAACTATGTTGTGTCCATCCTCGTGGTCGTAGCAACTGCGATCGGTATTTTTTCCACGTACCGTCAATACAAGGCCGGATTGCGCGAGAAGGAGCAATTACTCTATGCGCAGGTGCGCAGTCTTTCGTCCTTAATTGAAGCAGTGGCGCGCTTTGATCGGGGCACTTTTCGACAAAAGGAACGCGCTACAGCCGCAACGCTGAGCCAGCTATTTGACGCTTTCGCCGATAGGATTGATTTTGATACTGCACAGGAGATCCAGTTTGTCAGGCACAATGGCGAGGATATCGAGATCTTTCTCCGCTATTTCGGTCGCAACAAAAACCAGAACATCATCATTCCCGAGAAAAAATTTCTGCCGCAGCCAGTACGCCTTGCGATGGAGCGACGATCAGGCGCGGGTTATTTTGTCGGACTGCACGGCGAAGAGGTGCTTGCCGCATATACCTTCATAGAACCACTGCAGATTGGGCTGATCGTAGATGTCGATATGTGGGGACTGCAAAAGCCTTATCTGATCTCCGGCGCCATATCTGCGCTTTTCGCCATTGCTCTGCTTATCGTCGCGGCGCTTGCCATCATACGTTTGACAAATCCCATTATTGCCCGCATTCGTGAAAAAGACGTGCTCAATAGAACCATTGTCGAGACAGCGCACGACGCGCTCATCATTCTCGACGGCGCGGGGAATATTCGGCTCGCTAATCCTGCGACACGCACCATTTTCGGCTGGGAGCCAGAAGCATTGCATGAACGCTATTTTAGCGTGCTTTTTCCCCCCGAAAGCACAGAAAATGCCCGGCTTACGGCATTTGTGCGCGACGACTCTGTGGCGGAGCTCGAACTTGCCGACGCCAATGGCCGTAAACAGGATGGCTCCACCTTTCCCGCGCGCATTTCGGCAAATAAGAAAGAGTACGGTCACGGCAAGTGGTGCACTCTCATGATACAGGATCTTTCTCACCTGAAAGAAGCGGAGCGAACCATCCGACGGCTCTCGCGCCGGCTGCTCGAAATTCAGGACATCGAACGCGACCAGATTTCGCGTGACCTGCACGACAGTCTTGGTTCCACGCTTGTGGGCCTCAAGCTACAGGTCCAGGCGCTGACCGCCCGCTGTCCCGACGACGCGCAGGGTCTGAAGCGGCAGGTCGTCCGGAGCTTCGACGAGGCGATCGAGCAGACGCGCAACCTCTCGCGCCTGCTTTCGCCGTTTTCTGTGCGGCACCTCGATCTTGGCGCTGCTCTAAAGCAGCTCGCGGATTCATTCAGCAGTACAGGTAAAATTCAGGTGGTGGCCGAAGTTGGACAGAAGGACCGAATGCTGTCGCCCTCTGCTCGCATTCAGGCATACCGAATCGCGCAGGAGGCAGTGCAAAATGCTCTCAAGCATTCCGGAGCGAGCACCATCACGATCTCGCTCAGCCAAAATGGCCAAGAGCTCGACATGCGGGTACGGGACGATGGTAAAGGCTTTGATCCGGATAAGGTTGGCAACGGGCAAGGACTTGCAACAATGTCCGAGCGTGCGGCGATCATTCCGGGTGTCCTTACCGTGCAATCGTCGCCCGGCAAAGGAACGGAGGTAAAGCTTGTCATCCCCTGAGAACAGCGTACGCATTGTGCTCGCGGACGATCATCCGATTATATTACAGGGGCTCCGCCGCCTGCTTGATGGCGACGCACGGTACAATGTAATCGCCGAGTGCGAGAACGGGCAAAAACTTGTCGAGGTCATCAAACAGCGCGAGGCCGATCTCGTCATTTGCGACCTGTCGATGCCAAAACTCAATGGTCTCGATGCGATCCGCGAAATAAAGAAGCTCCGCCCATCGATCAAGATACTGATTCTGTCGATGCATAAAGACCCGCAGATTTTTGAAAAGGCGCTCTCTCTCGGTGTGGACGGTTTTGTCCTCAAAGAAGATATTTACGACCAGCTGCTGTTTGCCGTGCAGACGGTGAATGCCGGCGGTAAGAGCTATTCACCCCGGCTGACTGAAGCGCTGGCAACCGGCAAAGCTGACCGGGGAGATCTGGCTGCTGAAATTCTCACCCGCCGGGAACGCGAGATACTGCGCCACGCCGCACTGGGCAAGACCAACCGCGAAATTGCCGACGAGCTCGACATCAGCGTCCGTACCGTCGAGTCGCACCGGGCCAACCTGATGCACAAGCTAGACCTCGAAAATGTGCAGGAACTCGTGGCCTTCGCGCTGAAGCAGGGCGTGGTTTCCGTCGACGAAATAGAATCGTGATCTAATGGGCTCCTCCGGTGGGCCAAATTGCGTAGTAATACTGAGTTTTTGCAGCGGTAACGCCGATGCCGTTTTCTCCGAATATACCGTAATTACGAGTAGAAGAAAAGGGGTGGCTGCAAGGAAAACCTTTCCGCCACCCAAGGGTATCTAGCGTATCATAGGAGATCAAAATGAGAATGGCAAAATATGTTATGGCAGCGGCCCTTTCGGGTATTTCTGCACTGTCGGCCGTGGAGGTGGTTCAGGGTGAAGACAAACCTGCGGGCTGCGAAAAGATCGCCGACATAAAAGTCGGTGATCTGTTCAACCGCCATTCACGCGACATAGCTTATAAGGGCGTCATTGAAGAGGCAAAAAGACTGGGGGCGGAGAAGGTATCTGTCCAGCTCGTCGCGCACTCGCACCCAAAATTGGGAAAATCTTACACCGCAACCGGTGTGGCATACCGCTGCGGCAAATAAGCCGGGCGACCTTACATTTTCAGACTCGCGGCCACGGTCATCATGTGCTCCTGGCTGCGGTCTGCGTCGCTAAAGATATATATCGCATCGCGGCTGAAAAAATTGCGGTACTCGAGGCGTAGCCGGTACATCTCCGTCGGAACATAGTCTAAATTCGCCGTTAATCCCCCGACTGAAAAACCATTGGTCGTGTTCGTCTTCACCAGAACTTCGCTGCGGTCGATGAAGTACTCGAGGCGCAGTGCTGTTCTGAACTGCTCGGTGATCAACCAGCGTACATAAAATGCGCCAGTGTACCAGGCCAGGTAATCATTGTTGGTGGCATTTTTCTGTGCGCCCACATCTGCCGAAAGGGCGACGGCGATAGGCCTTACCGGATTTACTTCAAAAATCAGGTTACTGTAAAACCGGTACTGGGTAGTCGTCTCATCGGGCGCGACGTTGCCGGCGAAACCATTGTGCACAATTCGGAACGCCGGCGAAAACTCATACGCTACCTGGGTGCCGACGCTTTTGTCGCGGTTGGGCGGCGTGATCACCTGCCAGCCGTTCAAAAGATGCAACTGCAGCTTCAGCTTTGCCGTTGCTTCATACGAGAGTCTTGCACCCGTTGCATAGTAAGGCGTGTTGTCGGCATAGAGCGCGCGGGTATAGTTCCAGTTATTGTGGGAGATCCAGTTTTCAAAGCCTATGTGGCCGAAAAAGATACCCATGTCCAGCCACAGACGATCGGACAGTTTGTAACCCGCATAGGCCTCTTGCAGGTTGCGGACCGAAAGCTGGTTCGAATATTTTTCTGACGTCGTCTCATACTGGTAATTCGCGTTTACAGCAGTGCCGAACTGCATCGCGAGCCTGCCCCGTACCCGATCATGGTCAACCGTGGCGTCGATGTGCGCGAGGTTGATGTTGAATTCGCGGTCGCGCGCAGCCTGTGTGATGAACTGCCGGTCTCGCGATGCGGGACGAAAAGCGCTGGAAGAATAATACGTATCGACGAAAGCTCCAAACTTGACTGGCGATGCTGTCGGCGCTACTGCCGTCTGATCGGGCGCCTGCGCTAAGACCGTCGTGCCCGACAAGGCCAGAGCGATTACCTGCCCAATCTTTTTTAACGGCAGTGTGCTTATTGTATTCATTAACATCTGATCTGCATCCGTAGCCGATTTTCCGGCTCGTATAGAAGATCCGCCAATCTGCATCGGATGCCAAAATTGCGCAATTTGTTGACGTGGTCATTTGCGGGGGCATTCCGCCTTATGGAATTCTTCATCGATACGGCCGATGTAGCCGAAATTAAGGCCGCGCATGAACTGGGTATTCTCGACGGCGTGACGACCAACCCCTCGCTCGTGGCAAAGACCGGTAAACCTTTCAAGACGGTCATCAAAGAAATCTGTTCTATCGTGGACGGGCCGGTTTCTGCAGAAGTTGTCTCAACCGACAAAGAGGGTATTCTGAAAGAAGGCCGCGAACTCGCCGCGCTCGCGAAAAATGTCGTGGTGAAGGTACCGCTGATCGCAGAAGGGCTGAAGGCCGTGCGCGTCCTGAGCTCTGAAGGCATCAAGACCAATGTGACGCTCTGCTTTACTGCCAACCAGGCTCTGCTCGCAGCAAAGGCTGGCGCAACCTACATATCGCCGTTCGTC
Source organism: uncultured Turneriella sp. (assembly GCA_964408405.1). Lineage (GTDB taxonomy): Bacteria > Spirochaetota > Leptospiria > Turneriellales > Turneriellaceae > Turneriella. The sequence goes on along the minus strand of CAYOZO010000013.1, from coordinate 27,995 downwards.
GGCCGACTCGATGACATCAGCACCAACGGCATGGAACTCATCGAAGAGATCCGCACGATCTATGACAACTACGAATTTGAAACCAAGATCCTGGTTGCGAGCATCCGACACCCGATTCACCTGAAGCAGTCGGCCATCATCGGCGCCGACGTGGCGACGATTCCGTTCAGCGTGTTCAACCAGCTGGTGAAGCACCCGCTGACCGACCGTGGTCTTGAAACCTTTCTCGCTGATGCAAAAAAATTTAAGTGGGATTAACAACCCCATCCCGGCGCCAACGCGCCGACCCTCCCCACTGGCGTGGAGAGGGTGTGGTGGCTTTTCTTTTCCCCCTCTCCATGTAATGGGGAGGGGGCAGGGGGAGGGGTGTCGATAGTCTTGTCGATCACCAACCAAAAGGGCGGAGTCGCGAAGACTACGACGGCGCTGGCTCTGGCGCATGCCTTTGCCCGCCGTGACGAAAAACGGCGTGTGCTGCTGATCGATTTGGATTCACAGCGCAATGCGACCTCGATACTGCTCGGCGGGCAGGATATTCCGCCGGAACGTTCGGTCTATGCGCTCTTCCAGGCAAAAAAGCCCGAAAGCTCGATACTGTATAATACCAGCCTCGCGAATCTTTTTGTTATTCCTTCTAACCTCCACCTCGTTGAGGTCGAGTCGCAGCTTACCGGCGCGCTCGACGGTTTTTTTCGCCTGAACGACGCGATGCAGCAGTTGCGGCACGAATTCGATTTTATCCTGCTCGATTGCCCGCCGTCTCTCTCAGTCATTACAATCAACGCAATGGTTGCGGCGGATTTTCTTCTCATACCGCTGCAGATCTCGAAATTCTCGATTGACGGTATCCAGAACATACGCGATGCCGTGAATACAGTCAACCGACGCTACAACGCACACCTGAAAATTGCCGGTGGATGCCTGACTCTGCACGACGGGCGCACGACGCTGTCGCAGGCAATGCTGCCGGAAGTAGAGAAGATTTTGCCGATCTTGCAAACCACTGTGCCACGGTCGGTCGCTGTTGAAGAAGCGCATCTGCTGCGGCAGGATATTTATGACTATGCTCCGCAGAACAAGGTTGCGCTCGCCTACGCCGCGCTCGCCGAAGAGCTCGAAGCCATATTTGCCCGCGAAAGAGGGGGCATATCGTGAAGAAATCCCGCAAAGACCTGTTTCGCAAGGCGGTTGCCGATAACCTGTCGCAGGGCAGCGAACAATCTTCTGAATTGGGGGATTTCGTCAGTGACATGAAACGCTCCCGCGATGAGGGTTACGACCCTCGTCCTGACGAAGCAAAACAGGCTGCCGGAGGCGCCGAAGCCAAAAATAGCTTGCCGCAACAAAAAGAAGAAAAAGAAACTGGCAAAGCAATGGAAAGCCGACTCAAAAGATTGACGGCAGGCGAAACGCAGCCTGCGGCATTTGCCGACGACGATGAACCGCCCCGCTGGCGGCGCTTTGCCGTATTCGGAGTTGTAGGGCTGCTGGTGCTGCTGCTGGGCTACTGGGCGTTGTTTGCGCCGGGTTCACGGCCGACGGTCTATCTCTCCAATGCGCCGATCGAAGAGGCGCTGGCACGCAACCTGCGTACAACGAATCTGAACTTTCCCAAGAACAAGACGGTTTATCTGTTTTTCGCTGCGGGCGGGCGCATCGGGCAGGACAAAGTGGTAGTGAAACTGACCGAGATCTACGCCGACTCGAGCAACATGATGAAAGAAGAGACTGTGGCGCAGATTGAATCGAGTGTGCGTTCCAGCTGGCGCTATTTTACCACGCAGTTCCAGAAAGAATACTTTGATCACGCTGGAAGGTACCGCGTACACGTGCTGGCTCCCAACGGCGAAGTTATCGCATCGCAGGAATTTCGCATACAGTAATGGAGCGGCAGTCGCGCACGGGTTATCACAGGCGAATCCTCGTTTGGGGCGTCCTGCTTCTTGCAGTCATTCTTAGTAACCACTGTGCCGGCAAGTCAGTCCGCGACGATGCTAAATTCAGCTACCAGAATATTTACGAAGATCGTTACCAGCGCGGCAATGGCGGTATCATACCAGTCACCATCGAGCGCGGTGAATCGTACAGCGGTTCGATCACGAATGACCAGAAGTATTTGTATTTCTCGTCGAATAGTTCAGGTAATTACGATATTTATCTGCGCGACCTCGCGGATGTTTTTTCGGTGCCGGTAGTCTCTACCGTCACTAACCAGAGAGAACCCTCGATCAGTCCGGACGGCAAATACCTCGTGTACGTTGACGATGAGCTTGACCCCGACGGCGACATTGTGTTGCTCAAGGTAAATCCCCAAAAGCTGATCGAGCTCTACCACGAGAGGAAGCAGCCCGACGAAGAGTGGTTCGCAGCGAAGTCGCAGAATCTGACTAACAGCGAGACTAACCGCATCCGCGCGCGCGACGCCAACCCCGCGTGGTCGCCCGACGGTAAATATATCGCGTGGAGCTCGGATCTCGATCCTGCCAAGGCTGACGATCTCGGCGCGGGAGCCGGCGCACTACAGAATATCTGGATCATGCCAGCTTCTGACCCTGAGCAGAAGCGTCAGATAACGAAGCGCGGCGGCGTCATGCCCTCCTTCTCGCCGGACGGAACGCGCATTGTCTATGTTTCCTACGAAGACCCGAATTCACTGGGCGCGGTTTACGAGTTGGAGCTTGCCAGCGGTAAAAACCGGCGACTCACCTCGGGGCATGCGCTCGATTTTTATCCCAGTTATGCACCTGATGGCAATGGCATTGTCCTGACGCGTATTGCGGTCGACAGCAACGGCGATGGCCAGATTGACCGAAAAGATGCCGGGCAGATCATACGCATTTACCCGGACCCGGGTGGGTTTGTCGCGCAGGATGAACACGAGCCAGATGATCTCGAATACACCACTGTGGATGACGATGAATACGTACCGCTCACTTCGCCTTCGGATCACGTATTCGATTCGCGCGTTAGCAACTTTATCGGTGGCAGCGTCGTTCTGGCGCAACTCAAAGGCGAAGACATCAATGTCGCATTTATTCCTGTTTCCGGCGCGATACCCGTAAAGCCTGATGTCCGACAGCAGCAGCAATACCTGTTTGATTTGCAAAAGCGCAGCAAGGACAAGGCGCGCATCTGCATGGCGCTCGAGCAGCTGCCAGCAGCATTCAGCGCTTCGCCCGACATTGTGGTCTATGACGCGATCAGCGCGATGCGCCGGGCGCGGTGCGATGCGCAGGCTCTGAAAGACCTGCAGGCATTCTTTGCTACATCAGAAATCGAGGAGCTCGCACTCTATCGCCTGTTGTCAGACCTTTCGGCATTTGACCCCGAATATGGCGACCTTAAGGGTATAGCCAGCCTCGAGCCGCTCGCAGATACCAGCAATCCGGCAGCTTACTTTGAAGAAATCTTACGGCAGAAAAGGCTATGGTCGTATTACCGTGAGAGTGATGATGCAGATGACTATCGCGCGGTTTTGGCTTTTATTCGCCACGCAGAAGCACGGTACTACATTCGCCAGGGAAGGCATAAGGCCGCGCGTGATGTCATAAACCGTATCTTACGTGAAAACGCCGCGTACCTTGCGCTCGATGAACTGCTCTATGACAACGGAGTTCTGGATTCATCGACCTTACCGGCAAACGAACTGGTTTATCTCATTGCCAATGAACCGGACTTCACGGTACTTAAGGGCTATTACAATCCGGGAAAAAAGTCTTCACTTGTTATACGCCCGCATATTCGGCGAAAGGCAGAAAAATTCCTGCTCGAATTTTTTGAGAAGCAGTTTGATGCGGGCACGGAGGACGCACAGGAACAGTTTCTCGAATCCTTTCCCGCGAAGAAGAACCGTACGCTGCATGCGCTTTTTGCCTTAGCCGAGGCCCGGGATAACGCCGACAATGAACTCGACGAAGAGGCAGCCGTCGCAGCCTTGCGCGTGCAGCAGTTAACGGAACCGGGTTCTTTATACCACTACTATGCAGCCCTTGTTCTGGCGGGAAACGCAGAACAGAAGCAGGGTGCCGATACGGCGATACAGATGTACCGCCAGGCAATTGCTGGCTACCGCGACACAGAAGCGCCGGAAAATGTCGGTGCGATCGTCACGAAAATTGGTCTTTATTATCGCGAGCGCGCTGAGCAGTTGCGGAATGCCGGCGATGACCGTGGAGCGGCCAGGCAGTACGAAGCGCTGCTTGATCTCTACCTCTCTGCACATGCCAACAAGCTCACCCGACAGCTGGTCTCGCGCGATCTGCTCGATTATACCCTGAACCTCGACCAGATTGCCTTGCGGGCCGCTCAA
>CAYOZO010000013.1:0-23665 GCA_964408405.1 uncultured Turneriella sp. | reverse complement strand
GACGAAGACTTGCTCGAAGAGATCTTAGCTTTCTACGATTCGCGCATCGATCTGGCGCGGCGCTATCTTGTGACGGAGTTCATTTTTGGCCGTGGGTTTCTGCGCGCGCAGCTGGGAATACAGCGCCACCTTGCCGCCGAGGCCGAAGGCCTTTCGCGCTCGGCGAAGAAAGAAGTATTCGAGTACTTTCGTAAGGCAGAGATCGATCTCAACTGGTGCTTCTTCGCAGACGCCCGGTTTGCCGATGCCTATGTGATGCTCGGCTGGATGTACCAGTTCATCGACGAGAAACGGGAAATCGTTCTGGATACAACCTCGGGTAAGCGCGACCGGGAGATATTTGAATCACTCTACAAGGCATACTTTCCGGATTACCTTTTTGAGAAAAACATCCGATTGTATCAGAAAACCCTGGCGCTGTTTGGTAATCAGGGTTCGCCGCGCATACGCAATAGTTTTCATCTGAATATTGCGAACAATTACTTTCTGCTGAATAATTATAGCCAGGCAGAAGAGCATTATACGGCGATACTCGACAGCAAAGGCAATCCGGATTACCAGTTTGAATCTCCTGAACAGGAGATGATGTTCTACTACCACCTGGGTCGTACGTTGTATTTTACCGGTAAGTATGAAACTGCTGAGCGCTATCTGCGTTACGTCGAAAATAACCTGAATGCACGATATCCTATTACCGGGGTTAATGCGAGTACGCAAAAAATCAACCAGTCGCGGCGCGAAATCGCCTACAAGACTTTTGCGCTCAACAGTGAGTATGCGCAAAACACGCAGGCGTCGATCAATTACCTGCAGACCATTGTCTCCGAACGCCAGCTGGTAGGTGCGGAAACGCCGGGTTCGATGATACATCTCGAACTGGCTCGCCTGTACCTGCGTAACGGCGATTTGAGTTCATCGCTCGAACAGACGCAGAAGGCCGAGGAACTGCTCTCAAAAGAAGAAGAGATTCCTGTTCCAAAATACAAAATCCGCATTAAATGGTTTTGGGTTTATGAACCGTGGACCTGGCTTGTGGGCCTTATCTACCAGCTACCCTACGATGACGTCATTATCGGCGAAAATCACCTGGCGTTTGAGCTGCCCACGGTGAATCGTTACCAGTTACTCTACTCGATTCGCGCTGATATCTACCGTAGTAAGGGGCTTCTGCAGGAAGCATCAGGCGCCCTGGCAAAACTCGTCGAAGACGCCGAGAAAGACAAGACGAAGCACGGTCGCGAAACCCTCAGTAACGCTGCAAGCCGGCGTGCGGAACTCGAGTTCTCGCTGCGCTCATGGGATTCTGCGCGCAAGCTCTATGAGAAGGCGCTTGAACAGGCGGAAAAAAACAAAAATGCAGGCGGGGCGCTTCTCTTTCGCAAGAACATCGAGCTCTGCCGGTTGCGTAAGCTCGAAACCACCCTCGAGCCTGTGGCGGACAAGATCAAGACTGCGCGACGCTATGCGGACGAGATCGCCGAGTTCGAAGAGGATGCCGTAGCCGAACGCGTGAAGATTGCTCGCAAGGCGCTCAAAGAAAAGGAAGATCCCGGCAAACCCGACCTGACCGAGCAGGACATCGCAAAAATCCGGGAGCGCACGCAGGCCGAGCTGCAGCCGGTGATTTTCTTTCGCGGTCTTTATCAGGCCCACGCTGCTGAGCTCGAGGACTTTAGCGGTCGGGTGCGCGACGTACAGGAAACGTTCGATTCTTACCTGACGCGCAAGCAGGCTACATTCAATGGTTACGTGTCGGCGCTCAAATACTTCCGGGGATTCACCAACGAAGGCTTTTCAGAGGTTCACCCCGCGTTCGAACCCGATCTCAGGAATAACTCCCTGCGCATCAAGCTCGCGATGAACCGCGCGAAAATGTTGCAGGAAATGAACCTCTTCGATGAATCCGTCGCGGAATTTAAGGCAATCCAGGAGCGCAGCCAGGAATTTCGGGCACAACTGGAGTACGCGATTGCCTCGTACCGCCTCTACCGGGTTTATGAAGACGCCGGTCTCGAGGAGCGTTTGCCGACTGCCCCCTACAACGCGCTCGTTCGGTACTTCGTTGAGCATCCGGTTTTCCTCAAAGCCAACGTTGATCTCTTTGAGCGTCTTTGCAACCTGCTGATAGACCGTGCTGTAGCGCAGCGCGCGTACGGAGAAGCCATGCGCCTCGAAGATATGAAGCGCCAGGCAACTGCGCTCCCTCTCTATTTTGACGATCTGAAACTCTACGGAGAAAAGGATGAGATGTTTAGCAGGCTCTTGTCCGTGGAACAGACACGGCACGCGCTGTCGGAGCGTATTCGGACTGCACGACTGCAGCGGCAATCACCGCAGCATATGGAAAAAGAGCTGCTCGCGCTCGACGCCGAGGCAAAAAAGCTGCGCAGTCGGCTGATCGAACCAGACCGACTCGACTACCGTTACGAGACATTATTCTCTACCGGATATTCTGACGCTGAAGTACTGCCCTTGGCGCGTCTGGGGTTTATTTATACGCTCAAACCCCGGGATGAACCACTGCTCATTTACGCGAAGGCCGAAGCAACGAGAAAGGGGTTGCGCTGGAACTATGCAGTGGCTGAAGTTTCCCCTGAGCGTCCGGCTTTGGAGCAGCTAAAGGACTTCGCGAACAGGAATCGGGCAGCGGCCGTTATTCTCTCGCCTGGTTTTCTGGCCTTGGCGCCGGCAGATGCAGAGCTATCGCCTCTGGCGTTGCAGACATCGTTGCGTGCGGCTATAAACTTTGCGCGCAATCCCGATCTGGCACGTCGCAATGTGATGCAGATTGTGAAGGTTGCCAGTTTCTTCAGCTTTGGCGGCAAGAACGATGTGGATTACCAGGGTGTGAAGGCCCTGCAGCGGGTGCGGAATGCAAAAGAAGCCGCTGCTGCCGGCATTCACAGCAACGTGGTTGATTACGAAGCGGAGCTTGCCCGCAAGGCAGTCCTGATCGACAATGCTCTTCTCACTCCCGGGGCGCTCTTTTCGCTACGCAGTAACCCCAACTATGCGATAGTCTCTTTTCAGGCGCGCGATGCGCTGCAAAAAGCGGATGAGTTCAGGTTTGCGGCAGCAGCAGACCTTTATTTTTCTGCCATGGGCACGGGGCAGGTGCTGCACACTTTTTCAGCGCGCTCGCGCGCCAAGCAGACGATCGAATCGTTCTTGTCATCGGGCGCTGTTCCGAGCGGCGCACTTCTGACCGGAAATGCCCGGCTGCCTGGGTTTGGCGACAAAGACAGAAGTCCGGCGCAACAGAAGGCGTCTTACCTGAAGAAGATCGCACAGGCGCGCAAGCAGCGGGAATACACTGAGGCTGTATCTTATGCCGAAGATGCCATTTCCTTGCAGCCAAAAGATGCTTCGTTGCGCCTTTTGGCTGCTGAACTCTATCACATTCAGGGCGAGGCTGAATCTGCGCGGCGACAACTGTCGCTCGTCGAGCTGGATGCACAAGCTCCGCTTACCGAAAAACTTGCCTACTTTCGTGTCTTATTGCGCACACGCGGCGATGAAGGCGCAAGAGAATTTCTGGCCTCGTATCCGGAGGTTAAGCGCGCCGTGAACAAAGAACCGGCGGAATACCGGGCGCTCCGCCAGCTTTACGCTTATGCTTCCGGAGACGTTGAACTTCTGCAAAAAAGCGCCGCATGGGAAGATAGTAATCCGCAGCGGCAAATAAGTCGCGCCATCGATGACAAAGTCCGCAACGACGAATTGCGCAATGAAATCTGCGTGGCGGCGACAGATTCGCTGGAATTTTCGCTTGTGATGAAATCCTGTTTGCGCAATGCCAATGCCGATGCGATGGAAAACAGCGATCGTGCGCTGATCCAGGCCTGGTTTGGCGGGGGAAAAACGCAACTCAAAGCAGTGGTTCGGAACGAAGATCTTACATTTAATCACGCAGTTTCTCTGTTGCAAAGCGGCTATGTAGCTGACGCGTTGCCATACGCAAAAAATTTTCTGGGACAACTGAACCTTTCGGTTTCTGAAAATTTGCTCGCTGTCTCGCTGCTTCGCATTCTCGCGGAGCGTAAGGTCAATGATGCCGAGGCGCGCGCGGCAGCAGCGCTGCTGAGCGATTTCGCGGAAAAAGCTGCTGCGAAGACGAAAAATCTGCAGGCTAAGACTTTCTACAGCCTGCTGGCGAGAGCAGAGAAAGCTTACAAGAGCGGCGCGGGAGCGCTGGAAGTGCAGGCAAAAAAAGCCGAGGCTACAGGCGTTACCTCGGCCAGGAATCTTTTAACGCTTTTGGCCATGAGCATTTCACCTGCGACCGAAGCGCTGCCTGAGATTGTATCGAGTTCATATGTCGCCGATCGCAATAATGAGAAAGATCTGCGGTTTTTGCGTGAGGCGATTGCTTCGGGATCAGGCGACGCTGACTGCGCCAAAGACAACTGCTCACTACTCATCAAATATTACCTTCAGCAGAAACAGACTGCGAGCGCTGCAGACCTGGTGCTTCGGCAGCAGGGCGCAGGTCGGCCATGGGAGGAGCTCAATAATTTACCGGCGGGCACGTACGGTTATACAGAATTATTCACGGGTGAATTCTACGAATGGTATTTCAACGGCAAGGAATTTGCATTCGACCGGCTGGACGAGTTTAATGAGAAAACAGTAGCACGGCCGCGTTCTGGTCGCAGGTATCTGGCCTGGACGCCTCAGAAAAACCTCTTCACGCGGCTCAAGATATCCCCGCCGCGCGAGGCGATTCTCGTTTCTGCCGGACAGGTCGACAATACTCCCCCTGAGGCGCCGAAGGAGGTGAGAATTGAAGCTCCCCAACCGGCAACGCTGTATTCAGCGCTCTATGCCAAATGGGGCGCTGGCAGGAAAAAGGCGGGAGTGACCGTGATTCAGGTGAAAGCTCCGTTTGATTCCGCAGATGGAGCGCTCAGTATCTATGCCGAACCGGTCAAGCTGGAGGATACCGGACAAATGAAGCCGAGCGGTTATCATCTGTTTTGCGAGGCAGGAGAAAGCTATAGTGGTTTTGCTGTATTTGCGCAGAACATGGTGGAACATATGATTGATCGCAAGATGTCACCTGAAGCAGCATACGAAGCTGCCGCTAAGGCGCTCAAGGGCAGGCAGGCGACAAACCGGCCGAGGTACTATCTCTACAGGAACTAATATGGAAGCCGCATCAGGATTAACTGCCGTTGGACAGGTATCCGGAATCCTGCGTAGCGATACCAGCAGGCTCTTCGTTGAAACCAATGACGAATTGAACAAAGCCGCTCAGTATATACTAAAGGCCGCATGCTCGCTGATGCATGCCGAAGGCTGCTTTCTTGCGCTCAAGACGCAGAATGGCGTGCGTACATACCGCATCGCGAGACGGGGTCTTACAGGCCTCGAAAAGAACATCATGCAGAAGAGTCTCGCCGAGAGCGAGACATTGCTTGTTGTGAACAAGCAGCAAATTTACAACCGGGCGCAGGAATCGCTGGGCGAGGCGCAAACTTCATACATAGCTTCTCCGCTTCTTACTGAAGAAAAACGGGTTCTGGGAGCGCTGCTCTGGGTAACAAAGCTCGGCGAAGAGAATTTTACCGAAGAAGATTTAAGCCTGGCTTCTACGTTTAGCCGGACCTTCGCGCGTATGCTGGCGAACTGCATCTATGCGCCCGACAAGACAACCCTGCTGGTGAAATTCAGCAGCAATCTGGTTACCGTCTTTGAAAACCTTTATCTTTATCGAAAGAATCTCGAAAATAACTTTCTGCTCTCTGAGATGATCAAGGTGTCGAAAATGATCAACTCGACTCTTGATCTGAACAGTCTTCTGGAATCGATTATGGATTCGGCGAAGATTGTTCTGAAAGCTGAAGCCTCTTCTCTGATGCTCATTGACCGCAAGACCAATGAGCTGTTTTTCAACATTATCTCCGGCGAAAAGGAGCGCGATCTGAAAGAAATACGGATACCCATTGGCGTGGGTATTGCCGGTATTGTCGCCGAAACCTGTAAACCACTGGTGGTTAATGATGCGCAAAATGACGAGCGCGTTTACAAGCAGGCTGACGAGAAAATCAACTTTGTTACGCGTAATCTGATCGCCACTCCTCTGATGGTGCGTAACCGCATTATCGGTGTGATCGAAGTTATCAATTCGGTGGGGCGCACAGAGTTTTCTGAAAAAGACCTGGAGCTTTTTAATACTTTTTCCGAGCAGGCAGCGCTCGCAATCCATAACCGTGAGCTTATTGATTCGCTAAAAGATATCAACAGGGAACTCAAGAAAAAGGTACACGAGCTTTCCAGCCTGCACGAGATCGGCAAGGTGCTGATGTCGACCTTGAATGAAAAGGACCTTTTTGATTCCATTGTGCGCATTATCGCAGATGAAATGCAGGCAGACCGGGTTTCGATCATGATTTACGCGCCCGATCATGATGCGCTAGAGATTATCTCGCATTACGGTCTTGACCTGTCGCCTTTTGAGCGCACCTTTGTTCCACTCGATCGTTCGCTGGCGGGCAGATCTTATCAGGAGCGCAAACTCATCTACACGAACGCACTCGAAAAATCGCCTTATGCGGCATTCCGCGATGTGGAGCGCTATCATACCGGCGGGTGCATCATACAGCCGCTGATGCACGGCCAGGAAATTTATGGAGTGCTCAATATTTCCGATCGGCACGCTCCGACGGGACATGAATTCACCGACGACGATCTGCGACTGGTCTCCACCATCGCGAGCCAGATTACCCGCAGCATACAGAACTTCAGGCTGCTGAATGAAATGCTGCAGAAGCGCTCGTACGAGAAAGAGCTCGAAATCACTTCGAGTATCCAGAAATCGATTCTGCCGACGCATTTTCAGAAGTCTGCCTGGTTTGACATGGGAGTAATCTCTGAGCCCGCAAAAATGATGGGTGGCGATTTTTACGATTACCTCGCATTTGACGGCGATCAGTTTGTCTTTTCGGTTGCCGATGTGAGTGGTAAGAGTCTTCCCGCTGCGCTCTTCATGGCGGTCACCAGTTCCATCATCCGGACGTACGGTCGTGAAGTCCGGAAGCCTGCGGAGGTTTTACATAAGGCGAATGAGCTCATCTACCAGGACAGCCAGTCGGGTATGTTTGTGACGCTATTCTACGCTTACTACGACGCCCCGGAGCACCAGTTGTTCTACTCATCCGCCGGTCATAATGAACAGCTGGTATTCCGCCATGATACGCGCACTTTTGAAAAGCTCGGCACACGCGGCCGACCGTTGGGAGTAGTGGACTCGCAGCTGCATGGTCCTTTTGGCGAGGGTAAAGTATTTCTGAGCGAGGGAGATCTGCTCATCCTCTATACAGACGGCGTGGTTGAGGCAATTAACGAGCGTAAGGAAGAGTTCGGACTGGACAGGTTTTGCCGCATCATCAGCGACAATATGCTGCTCTCGTCGGACCAGCTGGTGAAGAAGATCTTCCGTGAGGTAAAAACCTTTGCCGGCAGCGAAGCGCAGTACGATGACTTCACGCTGATGATTATCAAGATTCTGAAATGAGCCGGGTACGCAGAGAATTTTCCGCCGAAAAGGCAGCAATCCCCCTGGTGCATGATTTTGTCCGCACAACGCTGGCGCGCAATGGCGTGCGAGGCAGTGCGGGAGACGACATCGTCCTCGCATGCGATGAAGCTGCGACAAATATCATCGAACATGCGTACAAAGCAACGGGCTCATCCTCTCAGGCCCGGCGCAGCTTTGTGCTCGCGCTCCACTGCAGCAAAAGACGTGTCATTGCGACGTTCTTTGACTCAGGCGCTTCTTTTGACATCAAAGGCGTCGAGGTTCCTGATATCAGGCGTAATCTCGCCGGCGAAAAGCGCGGAGGCTATGGCGTTTTTCTCATGCGCAGGCTTGTCGATAAAATAGTTTACAGCGCACGGCGACGGCTCAACGTAACAAGGTTGGTAAAAGAGGTCTCAGGTTAATATGCTCAGAACCAAGGAAGTTGGTAACTACATTGTCGCGTATCTTAAAGGGCGCCTGGACGTCCATATCAGTGGCGAGATCGAGAAAGATCTGATGCACCTCAGCGAAAAAAATCCTGATTCGGATTTTGTTCTCAACCTGGAAGGTATCGAATACATGTCTTCGAGCGGTCTGCGCGTTTTGGTGGCGCTGATGCGGCATCTGAAAGGCAAGGGCCGCAAAATGAAACTGTGCAACATGAATGTTGCAGTGAAAAAGATATTTGAGGTAGTCGAACTGATGGATATGTTCGATATTTACCAGTCCGAAGAAGAAGCTCTGAAGTAAAATTAGTCGCATGAAACTCATCCTGTCGTCTCTGGCCAATCTTTTCAAGAGCGACAAGAAGAGACATAATACGGCGCCAGAGCTGCCCGCGCTGGGCAAAAAGCTTACGCGGTCGGAGTTCCTGCGGATCTACGAATCGATGCCCGAGCGCGCACGCGCGCAACTCTTTGCATCCCTCGATTACGCACAGAGGACTCGCCTGCTAAAACTGCTCGCCGGATCGCAGGGCGCTGCTGCTTCCGAGCGAGCCAGTGAGCCCGATTGGCAGGCAGAAGATTTCCTGCCGGAAAAAGACGAAAGGAAAGTTGAAAGGCTGCGTCACGTGCGCGAGGTGAAAGAGGTGCGCGCACAGTTCGCTGAGTTTGCGCGCTTTTCGCCTGCAGTTGTCGCCGAAGCTCTTGCGACAGAAACGGCCGCGCTAGTGGCGGTAGTGTTACTGCAGCTGGATCATAAATTTGCCTCGCGGGTTCTGAAGGCCCTGCCCGAATTGATGCGCGGCGAGGTGGTGAAGGCGATGGCTTCTGAGCGACGCATCAGCGGCGAAGCTCTTGTGGCGCTAGGTAAGAAAATATTCCAGAAAATCGAAAGTATGCCAGAGCCTGATGCAGCAAGAAATGATGGTATCAGGCATATCAATGAGATTCTGAAGCTCCTGGGAGCCGATGAAGCACAGCGCATTACGCGCCAGGTGCAGGAATCTGACGCAGAGCTTGCCGAAAAACTCGAGGCAACGCGCTACACATTTGAAGATCTTGTCGCGCTCAGCCCGCGGGATTTCCGCGCGCTCTTCAGCGAAATACCCGATGAGCAACTCTGGGCGCGCGCACTGAAGGCAACCGACCAGATGCAACGGAAGCAATTACTCGGCAAGTTGCCCGTGAAGCGCGCGGGCATGATCGCCGGCGCTATGTCTGAAATACGCACGACGCGTCTCGAAAGCATTGACAAGGCGCGCAATCAGATTCTGAAGACAGCTCTTGCGCTGGCCGCAAAGCACAGGATAAGCTTTGCGGATAACGGGCTTAACTGATATGCGCCGAAACTACCGGATCAATGGCCGAGTACAGGGGGTTGGCTTCAGGCAGTTCACTGCGGAGCGCGCTCGTGGCCTTGGTCTCATCGGCTGGGTGCGCAATTTGCCCGACGGGAGCGTTGAGGCAGAGGCACAGGGGCAGCAGGCAACCCTCGCGGAATTCGAAGCTTATCTGCGCCGCGGGCCGCAGCTTTCGCGGGTGGATTCGCTCGTAATGAGCGAAATTCCTGAGCTTACTGTCGCAACGAGCTTTGACATTCTGCGTTGATGTTTTTGCCTTATACGCTGTTACTGCTTGTGCTCTATCCTTTGCTGCGCTGCGCTGCGCTCTTTAACCGGAGGCTCGCAGAGAATTTCGCTCTGCGCAGGCAATTGCCGGATTTCCGTGCAGCAAAAGGCAGGCTGCATATCTGGTTTCACGCTGCATCGGCGGGCGAGTTTGAGCAGGCTCGCGCCGTAGCGCAGGAATTCAGGCGGCTGCACAGAGATATTTTCCTGTCTTTTAGTTTTTTTTCCGACAGTGCATACCGCGCGAAAAAAAATGATTCGCTGCCAGATACCCTCTTTGCTTTGCCTTTGGATTTTCCATGGAAGATGCGCGCGTTACTTTCAGCGATGCAGCCAGACGCATTGATCATTGCCAAATATGATGCCTGGCCCAACCAGGTGCGCGCAGCGGTCAACGCAGGGGTTGCCGTATATCTCGTAAGCGCTACTCTGCCAGCACGATCCCTGCGCTGGCGTTTTCCGCTGCGGTTTCTGCTGAGGCCCGTGTATCGCCCGATGAAAACGATTTTCAGCATCAACGCGGATCATGCAGACCGCCTGCGAAAAATTTCACCTGGCAACGTGAAGGTCTCGGGCGATACACGGTTTGACGCAATTGCCTTGCGGCTCGCAGCAGATCGAACCTACGCAAAAGAAATCAGACGACTCAGGGCTGAATTGCGTGGCAGACAGGTGCTCGTTGCGGGTTCAACATATGCAGAATCTGAGAAGATGTTTGCGGACTATCTCGGCCGAGACCCACTTTTATCGGGCAAGACCGTGTGCGCGGTGATAGCTCCCCACCATGTAACGGCGAAAAAAGTGGCTGATCTGGAGGCGAATCTTCGTGCGAGAGGGCTGCGGGTCGTGCGCTGGAGCGAGTGGCTCAAAGAGCGATCATCACGGGCAAAACAAATCGCATTTGACGCCTTGGTTGTAGACGCGCTGGGCGTTTTGCCCCATCTTTATCCGCTTGCACACGTGGCGTACGTCGGTGGTGGTTTCAAGGGTTCTGTGCACTCGGTGATCGAACCGGTCATTGCGGGAGTGCCGGTCATTACGGGACCGGCGATCAGCAATTCGGCCGAGGCCGAAGAGCTCGCGGCAATGGGATTGCTGCACGTTCTGCCAGAGTGCAGCGCAGCAAAATTGTGGGAGGCTGTGGAAAACCTGAGCCGGCATAGGCGCAGGCTGCATGCAAAACTGAGAGCATACTTCAGACAAAGAGTGGGCGTAAGCAGGCAAATTGTGCATACTGTGATGGACGACATATTGCCGAATTGGAAACCCATACAGCCTTCGGCAGTAGCGATTTCTGATTCCGGGAGAAAGAAACATGGCATACGCACCAATCGTAATTGAACAGACAAACCGCGGAGAAAGACACTATGATATCTATTCGCGGTTGCTCAAAGATCGCATTATCTTTCTGGGCTTTCCCATAGATGACGCCTATGCCAATGTAATCATCGCTCAGCTGCTCTTCCTTGAATCCGAAGATCCGGAAAAGGATATTTATCTTTACATTAATTCTCCCGGCGGCTACGTATCGTCGGGGCTCGCCATTTACGACACTATTCAGCTCATACGCCCGGAGGTGCGCACGGTCTGCACGGGACAGGCATCGAACATTGCCGCTCTCATTCTGGCAGCAGGAGCCAAGGGCAAACGCTCCGCGCTGCCGCATTCCCGCATTCTGCTGCACCAACCACTCGGCGGCGCATCAGGGCAGGCCGCAGATATTGAAATTCAGGCGCGTGAAGTGTTACGCATCCGCGACACGCTCAACCGCCTGTACCAGAAGCATACCGGCCAGACCCTCGAGAAAATTGAACAGGAAACAGAGCGAGATCTCTACATGGATGGTCAGGAAGCGGTGAAATGGGGATTGATCGACTACGTCATCTCTGGCCGCGGCGAAAATACCTCGAAAGAAATCGCCAGCTAAACGATAATAGAAAGAAGGTCAAATGGCAGAACGGCGCTCATACGATTCAGGGAACCACTGCTCATTCTGTGGCAAGGAGCAGGCCAAGGTAAACCGGCTGATCGCCGGACCAGGCGTGCACATTTGCGACGAATGCGTGCAACTGTGCAACGGCATTCTTGCAGACGACCTGGAAAAGCAGTCAGCTCCGGCGACGGTGCAGAAGCTGCCCAAGCCGGCTGAAATTAAAAATATTCTCGATGAATATGTCATTGGTCAGGATGCCGCGAAGAGGGCGCTATCAGTTGCCGTTTATAATCACTATAAGCGGCTGCAGTACGAAAAAGATCTGGCGGCGAAAAATGGCGGCAAGTTCATGCGTAAGCATGCAGAATCTGATCAGGCGGCCGTTGAAATTGATAAATCCAACATTTTGCTGATCGGACCAACTGGCTCAGGCAAGACGTTTTTGGCGCAGACGCTGGCGCGCATACTGCAGGTACCGTGCGCCCTGGTCGATGCTACTGCGCTCACTGAAGCAGGATATGTTGGCGAAGATGTAGAAAATATTCTGCTGCGTCTTTACCAGAATGCAGACTCTAATATCGAGAAAGCGCAGACAGGCATCATCTACATAGATGAAATCGATAAGATCGCACGTAAGTCTGACAATCCCTCGATTACCCGTGATGTATCCGGAGAGGGCGTGCAGCAGGCGCTGCTCAAGATCATCGAGGGTACGGTGGCGAGCGTGCCGCCTGTCGGCGGCAGAAAGCATCCACACCAGGATTTCATCCAAATGGATACGCGTAATATCCTGTTTATCTGCGGCGGAGCATTTGAAGGACTGGACAAAATTATTGCGCGGCGCGTAGAAAAGTCCACGCTCGGCTTTGATTTTAAGGCGCCGAAGCGGAAAGACCAGACCAGCGAGTACCTGCGGCAGGTGACACCGGACGATCTCATGAAGTATGGTCTGATCCCTGAATTTATTGGGCGGCTTCCCGTCATTCGTTCGCTCGATAACCTCGACGAATCTTCGATGGTCAAAATCTTAACGGAACCGCGGAACGCGCTGGTAAAGCAGTACAAAAAGATTTTTGAGCTCGAGGGTATTAAGCTTACTTTCGAAGAAGGGGCAATTCAGGCAATTGCGCAGAAAGCGCTTAAGCGTGAAACAGGCGCGCGCGGCTTGCGCGCCATCGTTGAAGATGCCATGATGGATCTCATGTTTGAGATTCCTACGATGATAGGCGTCGCCGAAGTCATTGTGACGCGCGAAATGATTGAGTCCGGCGAAAAGCCCCGCATCATCACCCGGGCGGAAACAGATAAAGATCGCGGCAAGAAGGGTAAGGCAATGGGCGATGAGGCGTATGTAGCTCCGCCGGAGAAAATGGCTTGATGGCCGGACAGGGCGCATTACGTTTCCCGCTCCTGCCGCTGCGCGATATGGTGATATATCCGGGCAGCGTTACTTCGATATTTGTTGGCCGGGAAAAATCCATGGAGGCAACCCGACGTGCCATGGATTCTGACCGCAGGATTATTCTGGCGACGCAGCGCAACGCGGAAATTACCATCCCGGCTTTGAGCGATCTCTATGAGACGGGAGTACTGGGCGAAATTCTCCAGTTACTCAAGATGCCGGATAATACGTACAAGATCCTCATTGAGGGCCTGCAGCGCGTAAGGCTGGTTGATCTCGACAGTTCTGATGAAAAATGTCCGATAGCAATTGCCGTTACTTCCGATTCGATCAGGCCCGCCGGCGAAAAAGAAGAGCATCTCTATCAGAAATCCCTCATCAAGCTGGTCGATGCGTTCGAAAGGCTGAACGAGCAGCAAACCTTTCTCTCCGCTGAGGCCTGGCGCGAATTGCGCGCAAAGAATGACCCGGAAAGGCTGATGCACGCTGTCGCGGAGAGCCTGCGCATACCGTTCGTCGAGCAACAGGATATACTCGGAACTGACAGTCTGTGGGAACGCGCGGAAAAAGTCAAAGCGGCGATGGAGAATCAGCTCGAGCTTTCCAGGCTCGAAGGCCAGATTCATGAAAAGGTGCGGGCGCAGCTCGACAAGATGCAGCGCCAGTACTACCTGCAGGAACAAATAAAGGCTATACGTGAAGAGATGGGCGAAACCGAGCCCGATGAGTTTGAGACTCTGCGCAAGCGCGCCAGGGAAAAAGTATGGCCCGATGAGATCAGGCAGCGCTGTGAATCCGAAATCCGCAAGCTGGAGAAGATGCCGCCCATGTCGGCGGAGTCCGGCGTCATACGCAATTATCTCGATTGGCTGCTCGATCTGCCGTTCAGTGAAAGTACGAGCGACGGCGTCGATCTCCGTAAGGCCGAAAAAATACTGGAAGAGAGCCATTATGGCCTTGAAAAGGTGAAAGACCGTATTCTCGAGTTCATAGCGGTGAGACAGCTTTCTTCGGATATGCGTGGTCCGATTCTCTGTCTGGCGGGACCGCCGGGTGTTGGCAAGACGAGTCTTGCGCGTTCGCTGGCGGATAGTCTGGGCCGCAAGTTTGTGCGCATCGCTCTCGGCGGAGTGCGCGACGAGGCAGAGATACGCGGCCACCGGCGCACGTATATCGGATCGATGCCTGGTCGCATAATTGCAGCCCTCAAGAAAGTCAAAGTGCGTAACCCGGTTATACTCCTCGATGAGATTGATAAGATATCCTCGGATTTTCGGGGAAATCCCGCGGCTGCGCTGCTCGAAGTTCTTGATCCGGAACAAAACCGTGAGTTCAACGACCATTATCTGGATGTACCCTTTGATCTGTCGCAGGCAATTTTTGTTGCGACGGCAAACGTGACGCACTCTATACCAGAACCTCTGCTCGACCGTCTCGAAATCATTCAGCTATCAGGTTACACTGAGATGGAAAAGATCCAGATCGCAAACAAGTACCTGATCCCGAGGCAACTGAAAGAAAATGGACTCCATGGAATAGAGCTGCAGTACACGAATAAATCCCTCGCGTATATCATACGCCACTATACAAAAGAAGCCGGCGTGCGCCAGTTTGAGCGGGAGCTTGCGCAAATTGCGCGCAAGATTGCCCGGGAAATAGTCGAGAAACCTGATGCAGGTCGGTCGTTTGCCCTCGACAAGCAGGCCATCATCGCCTATCTTGGGCCGGCAAAATATCTCTATACCCGAAAAGAAAACGAGAATCCCGTTGGCAAGGTCAGCGGTCTAGCCTGGACTCCAGCGGGTGGGGATATCCTGAACATCGAAGTTGCGTTTGCGCACGGCAAGGGCAATATGACGCTGACTGGCAACCTCGGCGACGTAATGAAAGAGTCGGCGAGTACAGCGCTCGGGTTCGTGCGATCGCAGGCGCATTACCTTGGCCTGAGTCCGGATTTTTTTGAAAAGAATGACATATTTATTCACGTGCCCGAGGGGGCAATTCCCAAGGATGGACCTTCGGCCGGAATTACGATCGTGACGGCTATCATCTCTGCGCTGACACAGCGGGGTGTGCTCAGCGACTATGCGATGACTGGCGAAGTGACGCTGCGCGGCCATGTACTTCCGATCGGCGGACTCAAGGAAAAAGTGCTGGCGGCATTCCGCGGCGGTATTACTCACGTGATTTGTCCGAAAGACAACCAGAAAGACTTCGAAGAGATACCGCAAAGTATCCGGCAGCAGATGCATTTCCATTTTATCTCGCACGTGCGGGAAGCCATTGCCCTGGCTCTGGTGCAGGGACAAACCATTTTCCAGGAGCGCGCAGGCTTTGCCTTCCATGCGACGCACCTTACCGGTTCGATCCCTGCCGGCAGCGCACCGCCCACTACAACACAGCCTATGTAAGCGTTCGCCCGTTATGGGGAGCGAGAACTAAAAAAGGTTTCGATGCGCTCTTTCAATGTGTCGCGCAGTGCTGCTGAACAGAAGGCGCCCTCAGCGGAGTTAAACAGTAAGCGCTTCTGATCTTCGGGTGCAAGCGCATATATGCTGATGGCCTGTTGCCATTCGTGAGATAAATCAATTCCTGAGACGCTTGGGTCGTCTGTGTTGACGGTGACGCGAACACCAGCGGCGCGCAGTTTTTCAAAAGGATGTTGTGCGTAATCCGGCGCGTTGCCCGTCTGCAGGTTGCTCGTCAGGCATACCTCAAGAGTAATTTTTTCGCGCACCAGACGTTCTACCAGAGCAGGACTTTCAATAGCTCTGATGCCGTGGCCAATACGCCGCGCTCCGAAAAGGTCGAGCGCATCGAGCATCGACTCATGCCCTGCCGCTTCGCCGGCATGGATGGTTACCGGAATATCCATTTCTTTGGCGCGAGCAAAAACAGGCGCGTATTCGCGGCACGCATACCGCGACTCATCGCCCGCAAGATCGAGACCACAGACGCCGCGCGAATGGAATTTTTCGTAAAGTGACAATAGCTCTTCGACCTGCTGCACGGGAGCATTACGCATCGCGCAGAGGATTAACCGGACTACCGGCATACCCGCCTGTGTTCCGCGCTCGAGGCCCGTGAGCACTGCCTCGGTGACTCGTTCAGGTGTCAGACCGGCGCCGCTGAAAAGATGCGGCCCAAACCTTGTCTCAAGGTATATAACTCCCTCATTGGCCATGCGCGCAGGCAGATTGCGTGCTTCTTCATGCAGGAACTCTGCATCCTGCGCGATTTCGTAGAAGAATTCGAATACCGAGAGAAATTCTGTCAGTGTGCGGCATGAAGATGTTACCCGGCATTTTGCGTAGAAATCCGCTTCGGAAAGTTTGCCCTGCGGTAAATTGCGCCGCCTTGCTTCCTGGTAAAGATGCCTAAGGTCAAAGGCCCCGTCAAAGTGATGGTGCAGGTCAATTTTCGGCAGTGCTTGCAGATATCCGGGGTCTGTCATATTTCTCCTAGCGCAGGCGATATCTCGCAATAAACTGCGACGCCGCTTTGTAACCCTGTTCGATCAGCTTTTCAATTTTTTTCGGGTCGAATTCGTACTGTTGCATGTCGAGCGGTAACTGCGGGCGCAGCAAAAGTAACTGCTTCGCCCGCCGGCGTGGCGAAGTTAAAGAACGTGCTACTGCATCGTCCGCCTGGCTGCGAAAAAAAATACTGAGCGTGCGAAGCGCTATCTGCGCGGTATTGCCAATCTTTTCTTCCGGATAATACTCGGGTTCCATACTGATGGCGATGATTGTATCGACGCGTTCGCTTTCCAGCCCTTCGATCGGCGTGTTGCGGATGAGTCCGCCATCCATGTACAATTCTTCGCCAATCTTGACAGGCGGAAAGACACCCGGCACTGCGGCAGAGGCGAGAATATAATCGCGGAGCTCGCGGTCAGTCTGCGCCTTGTCGCCCCTGAAGTAGTGGAGTTTTCCTGTATTGATGCTGATGGCCGCGCAAACGTAAGTTGTTCCTGATTTCTTCAGCGATTCCAAACTTACCGCCTCTTCAACCAGGCTGCGCTGCATCTGGTCCGTCAGCAGTGACGTACTGCCCGAAAAGAAAAGTTTGGTGAACGACTGGATTGTAATGAGTTTCTTCTGATCGATATTTTTCCAGAACGCAATCATGCGGTCGATTTCGCGCGTCGCAGCGAGATAACCGTTGAGCGCACCGATCGAACTACCCGCGACGCAGCGGATGTCAAGACCTGCCTCAAAAAGCGCCCGTATTGCCCCGGCCTGGTAAGACCCAAGCGCGGCACCGCCGGAAAGTACGAGACCGTAGCTTTTTCGCTTTGGACTTTTTTTCTTCTTTGTGGGAGCTTTTTTTTTCACGACCTTGGTACGCATATTCACGGGTGCAGGCATTCTGTCCTTCTGCGAATGTGCACGCTGCGGCAATGACTTTTCTCAAAAACCCAGAATCCGGCAGGCAGATGGTCGTCGAGAATTCTGCGGATCGCGACATGAGCCGCCTGTGCGCCTACCAGCGCCGGAAAGGCGCTCAGGATGCCCTCACTGGCGCAGCTCGGCACGTCGTGCTCGTCAATCTCCTCGAAAATGCAGCGATAGCAGGCCGAATTACTACCGGAAATAAGCATCGTATGCCCCTGAGCATTACCGAGCGCTGAAATCACCAGCGGAATCCGGGCCTTGAGGCAGAGATCATTGAGCAAGAATTTGGTCTCAAGGCTGTCACTGCCTTCAAAGATGAGACTTGCCTCACGCAGTGCATCTGCGTCATTTTTTGTAAAACGCCGCTCAATACCCTTGACCGTGATATAGCTATTCACCGCGGCCAGCCGTTGGGCAGCAATCGCTGCCTTCGGTTGCCCCAGATCGGATTCCGAGTACAGCAATTGTCTGCCCAGATTGCTGCGCTCGATCTTATCATCATCGTAAATGATGATAGTGCCGACACCGCTCGCGGCGAGTACCGGCAGGAATGTCGAGCCAAGTCCACCGGCGCCGATTACAATGACAGTCGCGCTTTTCAGACGCATCTGGCCCGCGCGTCCGTATAGCAGAATCTGCCGGCTGTAACGCTCGAGTTCGTTCTTGCTGAAGTCTGCGGCGGTACTCAATTCGAATGCCTGCGAATTACGATAGCCCAGTCATTCAACAGCGCAAGCTGTTCAGAGAGCAGTTTCGAGCGGTCCACCGCTTCGCGCAAAAAAGCCGCGACAAAAGCCACGCGGCAGAATTTTCGCTTTCCCGCAACGTTCAGCGGCACAACCACGTAACAGTAGTGGCTCAGCCTCTGGCCCTTGTCAGTAAAAAGCAGACATACAGCATCGCCGCTTTTTTCCGTGTTTTCCTCACGCTCAGGCTGCCATGAACCCTGTCTGCCGAGAAAGGCAGAAATGGACTTGCGATACACTTTGTGCGCAAGTTCCGAATCGAGCGCCAGGTCAGAAACTTCGTAAAAAATTTCCATTTCGGCAAGGCCTGCCGCATCGGTAAAGAGCGATCGATTATCCCGCCGCGTGACCTCCACGTAACCGGGCGGCATTGTCAGCGACAGCAGCGCCGGCTCCCGCGTTTCGTTTTCTTCTGTAAAAACTTTCTTTTGCGAGTAGAGCGGTGCGGACTTCAGCAGGGGTGACTCTTCAAGCGGGATCTTGCGGAACTCCTGCAATATAGCTGAGACAAGTCTCCGCGCGCGATCATCGTCCCTCGGACCTCCGTGTCCTTCGGTTGTCGCCTTGCCATCCGTGGCAGCGCCAACCCTCGGACCTCCGTGTCCTTCGGTTGTCGCTTTGCCATCCGTGGCAGCGCCAACCCTCGGACCTCCGTGTCCTTCGGGAGCACAGAGGTCGATTGAATACTTCTCGCGGTTGTGATAGCCACAGATGAGCGATTTTTGTTCACTCTGCTTTTCACCCGCAATGCGGTAAAGCCTGCCCGACGGCCATTTTTCGAGAGTCTCGGCCTTTAGCCGTTCAGCCATCGTTTCAAAAATCTTTCCGGTCAGTTGCCAACCAAAAGTACGCGTCACCGTACCACGCAGAAAAAAGCCGTCGCTTTTGCACAAAAAAGCGATGCGCCCGGACTGCACGGTAAAATTGATGTGCTTCGGGGTTTCCTGTTTGAGCGAAAACGCGCAATCCTCAGAGCCTGCAGCAGAAATTCCCCGCAAGCTCAGGGCAAAAAAAAGGAGGAGTGGAAACCACATCCTCCATGCGTACCGGCGTTTCTGCACGCTCTATTTCGGCGCCTCCGTCGGTGTTTCCGACTTCCCGGCCTCGGCCGCAGGTGCTTCAGTCTTCGCCGGCTCAGCGGCAGGCGCTGAGTCCTTCTTCGGCACTACCTTCCTGATGCGCGCGACAATGTCGCTTATAAAAATATCGGATTGCTTGTTCTTCTCACAGAATTCCACCGCACGGGTGAGATCAGGATTTTCAAGGTCCTTCAGATTGAGCAGTGCGAGCAGCTGCGTATATATTACCTGGTTGTCCTGATCAGCTTCAATGGCTTCGCGCAGGATTGTCGTTGGGCGGCCTTTCTTGTCCATCTTGCCGAGTGCCGAGGCCGCGGCTATGCGCACGCCGGCGGAGCGGTTACTTTTTAACAGCTCGCCTAGCGGCTCAATGGCATCTTTCACGCCATCATTGCCCAGGTACTGGGCTGCAGCGATGGCCACACCGTCGTCAGCGGACTTCAAATCTTCGATGTACTCCTTGTTATCCTTGGCTGAAAGCGCAAGGAAGGGTGCAAATAACAGTACGGCAGCAAACTTTTTCATGGGCATTTTCCTTTGAGGATGTTAATGCGTTTTAAGGCGAGCGCACGGCAAGGATTTTTTCGAACTCTGTGGCTATGATCTGCCGCGCCCGGGGTTCGGGCAACCGGCCTATGTCGGAGAGGATTTGATCCTGCATTGTCCGCAGTTCGGCAGCAGAGCGCCTCTCGATGTCATATTTCTTCATCAATTCCAGGAGACGTTCCTGGTTGCGGATTTTTCCCTG
This sequence comes from uncultured Turneriella sp., assembly GCA_964408405.1. GTDB lineage: Bacteria > Spirochaetota > Leptospiria > Turneriellales > Turneriellaceae > Turneriella. The sequence continues at coordinate 3,767 of CAYOZO010000013.1, read as the reverse complement.
TAACCGGGCAAACTCCCACTCGGCGCGAATTTCACCGGTTTCGGCGCGATTAGCAGAGGCTAGCAGCAGCAACAGCGGATAGGTCACGATACCGTTCAGGAAGTCCTGTAGCCCTTTTTTCTTGAGTCGCGCGGCATCGAAATAGTCCAGGTGGTCGTCGCGCTCCTGGAAGAACCTTCCGAGACTGAGCCCCAGCTCTGCTAATTCAGTACGATAAAAATCCCTCTCGCCGCGCATAACGGAAACCAGCGCGCCAGCAGCTCTGAAGAGCGCTGCTGTTTTGCCGTCCACGACACGATTGTGCATCTTGCGACTCGTTTTCAGGTTGAAAAGCTGCTGCATCTGCAAAAGCTCTGCGGCCGAAAGCGCCTGGATTGCATCCGTAAAGATTGCCATGTATGCCGGATTTTGCATGCCATTCAGGTGTTTCAGACCGCAGGCCAGGAGATGATCGCCGGCGAGTACCACCTCTTTGTTACCGAAAAGTTTTGCCCCGGTAGGGCGAGACCGGCGTTCGTCTGCCCCGTCAATGACGTCGTCATGCAACAGGCTGGCCGCATGCACAATCTCCAGCAATGCGCCGAGTTCGATGAGCTCCCGGCCGTCGATGTGGCAGGCTCGGGCGAGATAATACAGGAACAGCGGGCGAATTCGCTTGCCGCCGCTTTGAACCACATAGGCTGCAATGTTTTTCAGTATGCGCAGGTCACCCTGCAAAATCGTAGCGATAGTTTTGTTCGTGTCAGAAATGACACGCGCGGGAGAATATAACACTCTGTGGAATCAACGCGCTCCGCAGCGTGGTTCTGCGGAGCGCTGCTTCTTACATCGATTCGAGTATCTTGGCCTTTTTAGCGTTGAACTCGTCCTGCGTGATGAGCCCCTGATCGAGCATGGTTTTCAGTTTCTGGATTTTTGCCATCGGATCTTCAGCCGCCGGCGCAGCCTGTTGCTGCCCCATCATTCCGGGAGCCATCTGTCCCATCATACCCGCCATCATTTGGCCCATGCCCATGCCCATGCCTGCTTGCATCATGCCGCCACCTGCGCCTTCGTTCTTAGCGCCCGCCTCACCGATATCGAGCATACGCTTCTGAGCATATTTGTCGCCCAGGATGTCCATCTGCGCCTTGTCGGCTTTTGCCTGCTGCAGCGCCTTGTAGCCGGGATCATCCTGCGGGATGTTGAGCGATTCGATTTCAAATTGTTCAATTGAGAGACCAAAGCGCTCGAATTTTTTAGCAAGCAGCGGCTTGAATGCCTCTTCAATCTTTGAGCGCTGCGTATTGATGCGAATGATGTCGATGTTCTGATCGTGTACCACTTGCGACAGCATTTCTTCGATATCGGACACAATCGTGCTGAGCATCAGATCCTGAATGCTCTCAGTGGTTGTCTTGCCCTGCGTGCCGATGACTTCTTTTACAAAGACACGGGTGTCCGCCACGCGCACGCCGTACACGCCGAAAGCGCGCAGGTTGGTAATGATGCCAAATTTGGGATCTTCTACCTGAATCGGGGTTTTGGTGCCCCAGCCAATACCCTGGTGAACGCGCTTGGAAACGAACCAAACCTCCGCAGCGAATGGCGTATCGCCGCCAAAGGGCATATTCACGAACTTTTCGAGCAGTGGAATGTTGTTCGATTTGAGCGTATAAGTACCTGGACCGAAGAGATCGTGGCACTGTCCGCCCTTGAAGAAAACAGCCTCCTGAGATTCAGCGACAATCAGCTGAGCTCCCCAGGTTATGCCTTCATCGGGAAACTTCCACGCGATGTCGTCCGCGCCGCCGTTAAATTTTAATCTGTCTATCAATGCCATGCGAAACTCCTCTTCAATAAATTCTCTGCAGCGATGCAGACAGGCAGTCTTCGCCCCGGCCGCACCGAGTGCAACTAACACAATTGCCATGACACTGCCAAGAATTTTTGCTTATTCAGGAGCCTGTGCGCTAACCCATGAAAAATCGCACCGGCAAGTTGGCGCACCGGCTCCTTCTCCCGCCTTTGTTGACTGCCGGAGCCGCCGCCCCGAAAGGACATCCATGCGCTATTCCGATGCACTGACAGTGGGCGACATCATGTTAACCAATGTCGTTACAACGCGTGTCAGCGAAAATGTGGAAGATGCGTATCGCAGCATGCTCGAGGGCCGGTTTCGCCATATGCCCGTCGTGGGCGAGGCGGGCAAGCTGGTAGGTATCGTATCTGACCGCGACCTGCGCAACGTGCTTGTGTTCGTGAACGATCCCGAAGGGGGACGTTCGGTTGTCGGCGACAAGAAGCTCACAATCGGCAAAGTCATGACGCGCGATCCTCTGCGCGCTGATCCGGAAGACTCCGTGCGCACTGCAGTGAAACTCATGATCAGGCATAAAGTGGGCTGCCTTCCGGTTTGCGACGAAAACGATAAACTGCTGGGCATAGTCACTGAAACCGATATGCTTAGGCTGCTGGAGGAGTTGCTCGGCACGGGTAAGAGGTCCGCCAAGTGACATAACTAGCCACGAGAGATGCAGAAAAAAATTGGCTCGTGATGCAGCACAATTCAATTTAAGATTTACGCATCGAACGCCGACAAAGAATATAGTGTATTATCCACAGGGTTTGGATGTGCAGTGTGCCTGTACGCCAAATGCTGCAGGGACTGATACGACTTGAAGGCGACAGTAAGGAGAATTACTATGAAAAAAATACTGGCAGCGACGACACTGCTCGCAGTGTTCGCGACCTCTGCAGCGATTTTCGCGCAGCCGGCTGCGAAACCGGCAGATACCGCTAAAAAAGAAGAGAAAAAGGATAACCCGGCGGACGAAAAAGAAGCCAAGTGGTATAATCCGGACTACCGCCCGTACGTGGCATCCTTCGACGAACTCTACAAACTTGGCGACGACTTTGCTAACAACAAGTTTCGTCTGGCCCTTTCAAACTACCAGACCGGTCGTTCCATCATGGACAAGATGCGCGAAGAAGTACAGCGCAACAAAGAAGAGTGGGCCGACGCGAAATACCTGAATGAAAAATGGTACTGGCAGACAATCGATCGCAAAATGCGCGAAGAGCGTATTCTGCTTGAAAAGAAGAACCGCGCAAAAATCAAAGCTGTAACGTACTTCACCCGCGCAATTAACCACCTCGATGAAATCCAAAACCGCTCGTTCCGCGAAAAGCAGCAGATGAAAGACCTGACAGCGGCGGTTTACCGTGACTGGATTATTGCGCAGTACGACTTAGGCAACTTGCCGCAGACCATCGACCTGCTCGAGCGGTATCTAAAAATCGATCCTCAATTCGAAACAGAAATTTCACCGCACAAATACCTGGCTTCAGCATACGGTTTCAAGGAAGCGGTTGCTGAAAAATACAACAAGGGCACCGAGGCGGAGCGCATTTTCTACAAGAAGAACAAGAACAAGCACCTGCTGCGCGCTACTGAACTCAAGTACAAGAAAGACTCACCAGAGTATGAGCACATTTTGGAGCTTGTAAACCGCGACGAGATCATCGCGACCAAGCCTTCTCCGTAAGAAAGGACGTCTGAGGTCTGTGCCGCGCACAGCGTGCGCTCAGGCGCAGACCTTCACACCCTTCGCGCCGCAAGGCAGTTGCCCGAAGGTCAAAACCCCGCGCAAGCGGGGTTTTTTTCTTTATCCTGTCAGGAGCCTGTGCGCCAACTTGCCGGAGCGATTTTTCGCGCAAGCCGCGTACGCTGATCGGCAAAAATTCCTTCGCAAATCGTACCGATTTGCTTATGCGAGGCGCCAAAA
>CAYOZO010000012.1:29237-40945 GCA_964408405.1 uncultured Turneriella sp. | reverse complement strand
AGCTGCTCGCCGCGCTTGGCCGTGTACAGATTAGAGAGCTGTATGCCGAGCAGTCGAATCTTATCCTTGGTGAGCTTATCCTCACTGACATTCTGCGTGAACAGACGCCAGGCTGTCTCTAACAGTGCATCGCTGCTGCGGGCCGGTACCGGGATTGTCTGTGAGCGCGTGATAGTGTGAAAATCGGCAAAGCGCACCTTGATGGTAATGGTGCGCCCGGAAGTGTTCCTGCTGCCCAGGCGACGCGCCAGGTCTTCCGCGATTTCGGTGAATGCCGCCTGCACCTGGCTAGAGTCCTCGAGATCGGTCTGGTACGTGCGCTCTTCGCCGAACGATTTGCGTTCGTGGGCCGTCTCAACCTCGTCGTCGTCGATGCCGTTGGCGATCGCCAATAGCCGCTGCGCCCATTTACCGAGCTCGCCAATGAGTTTTTCGGCCTCTGCCTTTTGCAGATCGCCAATTTTGCGCAGTCCTAGCCGATTCAAACTCTCTTTGGCGCGCGGACCAACGCCGGGTATCGCCTCTACCGGCAGCGGCGCCAGAAACTCCCGCTCTTTACCCGGGGGAATTAAAGTCAGACCGTCTGGCTTATTGACTTCAGTCGCCATCTTGGCGAGCGTTTTGCCTGCCGCAATGCCGATTGTGCAGGTAAGTCCGATTTTGCTTTGAATGGCCTCTTTGATCTTCGCGCCCAGGTTTTTCCACGTGCCGTATTTGGCACCGGTTTCCGAGCAATCGAGTACGGCTTCGTCGATGGACATCCTCAGCAGCCGGTCGCTGAACTCGGCAAGCACTTCCATGACAGCATCAGAAACCGCACGGTAGCGTTCGAAGCGATGCGGCATGAAGATCGCATCGGGGCAGAGCTTGTAGGCGGTACTTACCGGCTGTGCAGAACGGACACCGTATTTGCGCGCTTCATAGCTCGCAGCGCTCACCACGCCGCGCATCTGGCCCGCTTTCGGATCCGCGCCTACAATCACTGGCTTGCCGCGCAGTTCAGGGTGATCAAGCATCTCGACGCTGGTGAAGAATGCGTCCATATCAACGTGAACGATTGTGCGAAAGGGGGTATGAATACCGACGAAAATGCTTCGTTGGAGCGGCCGTCAAGTACCGGGCATAAAGACGAAGCGACTGCGCGAGCTGCAGCGCAGCCCTGAAATGGTGGGAAAATCAATAAGAGTTTACGCACTATTCAGGATTGATGGTTGATAAGCATGCTCAGCCGAACGCAGCTTTTGCTCTTTTGTAGTATCCTGGTCATACTGGATTGCAGCAGCGGACCCAGGCCGATTCCCATTTCTCAGACGCGGGCTTTGTCGGCTGCTCATCCGACGCTGGCAGCGCTGGAGCAACAGATCGCGACAAAGAAGACAGAGCAGGATGCATTGGAGTTGCGCTTATCCCAGATGTCTGAACAGCGTGAACAGTCGCCTAAAGATGAAAAACTGAAGCAACAGCTAGAGAGGCTGGAAAAAGAAAACGCACTCTGCCAGGCTGAGCTGGCAGCTCTCATTGGCCGCCACCAGTTGGAATCGGCGAGGCTGCTGAAAAGGCCCGACGTGGCTGAACATGAAAACGCCGTTGAAAAGCTCAACGCAACTGTTGCAGAGCGCCGCACTGCTCTTGCCGGAGGTAAATAATGCGCTGGTTATCTCTTATCCTCTGCATGAGTCTTGCTCCCCTGCATGCAGACCTGTTTTACTATCCATCGGAATATACAAAATTGCAGAATGATATCTATGCGCTAAGCATCCAGAAGAGCATTCTCGAGACCCAGCTGGCCAACGAAAAGAAAGACGCCGCATTTCAGAAGAACAGCTTCGAAGAAAAGATTCGCAATCTCGAAAGCCGCATCGCCGGGCTCGAAGATAAGTTGCGAGCGAGCGAAAATGCACTGCGCGATGAGCGCCGTGGTCGCCTCGAGGACAATGCTTACAGCTCGCTGAGACTGGACGAAAAAGACCGGCAGATCAGGTCTCTGAAGCGCGAGAGTACCGAGACGCAGGAAAAAATGGCGGCAGAGGCAGCGGCGCAGGAGCAAAAATACCTGGCTGAAATTCAACGACTCAAGAAGGAACTCGAGCAGAATCGCGAGGAGTTTCGCAGGCAGCTGGCTGAACTCACAGAGCAGAAGAACAAACGCATCGCAGAGCTTGAAGCAGCCTTGAGCGAAAAGTCACGCTCCCTCGCCGAGTGCCTCGACCTGGCGCAGCACCAGAAACAGACCGTGTCTGAATTGGAACAGCAGGCAAAGGAGCTTGAAGAAAAATTGCAGAAAGAAATTGCCGAGGGCAACCTGCGCATCAAGCGCTTTAAAGACCGCATAGTCATCAATATTGACGACAAGATTCTTTTCCCTTCGGGGTCGGCGCAGCTGCGGCGCGAGGTCAAGAAGACCCTCGACACCGTGGCAGATATGCTCGTGCGCAACAAGAGCTCGCGCGTACTGATTGAAGGGCACACCGATAATGTACCGATCAGGACGCCCCGCTTTCCGGATAACTGGGAGCTCTCATCGGCGCGCGCTTTGTCGGTATTGCGACACCTGCTGGAAACAAAGCAACTCGAACCGGCACGTTTTGGCGCGGCCGGTTACGGTGAATACCGTCCCGTGGCGCCCAATGATACTGCGGCGAACCGGCAGCTCAACCGGCGTGTCGATATTGTCTTGCAGCTCAGTGAAACGCAAGGGAGTGAGAAATGAACCGGCGCGGAATTCTCGCTCTGGCGGGCATTGTAATCTTTGGCGGCTGCAACGAGGGCAAGGGTAAAGCAAGTACCTTCCTCAACTTGACTGTGGACGCCGAAATAGCGCAGCTTATGCCCGGGCTCGACGCGTTGCAGTTTGAAGGCGCGGCTGCTTACGAGACTCTGGCGAAACTCAACAACAGTTACAGAGAGTGGTGTACCGCACCTGGCAAGGCCACCGGACTTAAGCGCGACCTCACCGAACAGGAATACAAGGCTCTCAAAGCAGATGACTTTGCCCTGCGCACCCGACTCGGTTGCAGCGCCTGGTACGCGCTGACTGATCAATCGGCGGAACGTGACTTTGCCTACACGCGTAATCAATTCGATCCCGGTCTGAAGCAGACTGCTCACTGCATCTCCGTCGGATTCATGCAGCCCTACCTTATGGGAGTGCAGCTCGATTGCGGAGAGCTCACCGTCGTTGACCTGAGCTTCCGCACTTTGTACCTGCATGCAGTATTACTGCCGCTTTTGACTGCAGCAGATTTTCCGGGTATCGATTCTGTCCTGGCGCAATTTGAAAAAACGACGGGCGTTAACCTCAGTGCCGTGTGCGAAGGCAGTGGAGTTGCCCATTGCAAGATTGTGCTGATGGCATTTGCGCAAAAATACCGCGGGCGACTCAGGGCGAACCTGCAGCTTTCACCGTTGGCAAAGTTTCGCCCCGCGGCAAGCGGAGCGATACCGATTGTCTATATGAGCAACGTGCCCGACCCGCACTTCACCAGCGCCGAAGAGTTCGCAGAATTGCGCCAGAATCTTTCGGGCAGCGGCGGCAAAATTTACGCCATCTACCACCAGGCTGAAAGCAGCAACTTCGGTGTGTATGAACTGGAAGCAGGGAAAATCCGCACTGTCTGCGCCGATGCTTTCGTTGTCTCGCAGGCCGGACGTTACTCGAAAGACCGCTGCACGTATTACCCGCCGAGCAGACGCAGTTTCACTACGCACTTTGATGAGGCCGCAGAGAATCGGGGTCAGAAGAAGCTGTGCCGGTTCTGAAAACCTGCTATAACTTCGCCAGGTGAAAATTGGGGCGCTCTGGTTGCCCCTGCCGGCGCACTTCAAAGTGCAGGTGTGGGCCGGTTGCGCGGCCCGTCATGCCTGAGAGCGCGATCTTTTGCCCCTGCTTAACTTTCGCGCCGGGCTTCACAACGTAGGCGCTCAAGTGGCCATAAAGAGTGCGGTAGCCGTTGCGGTGCTCGAGGATGATCGTCTTGCCATAACCTTTCTTGCTGCCGGCAAAGATTACAGTACCTTCGGCTGAAGCGACAACCGGCGTGCCGATACTACAGGCAATATCAATCCCCTTGTGGAACTTGTGCTTTTCCGTGAAAGGATCTTTGCGCACGCCGAAACCCGAAGTGATTCGCCCGGCAACGGGATGGATGAAGGCTTTGAGGCTGAAGAATTCTTTTTCCGCTGGGTCGAAGTGGAGACCGGTTATGAACCAGAAGTTTTCCTGACCTGGGACGGCGATGAGATCGTCTATCTCCCGGTTGAACTTTTTAGCTACTGTGCTGCGTTTGCCGTAAACCGCGATGCCGCGTACGTTTGGCAGCAGCCATTCGTCTCCCTTTTTTAGATCCCACAGTGAGGCGAGGCGGTTGACACTCGATATTGTATCATGGTTGAGTACGGTCCGCGCCATCACCTTGAAGAAGGTATCTTTGTCTGAGAGGCGGTAGCGGCGCCACCTGATCTCGGGCGTATGCCCGTCGGCGATCGCGCGCAGGTTTTCTGTCACCTCACTGCGCATGCGCTGAATTTCCGGGTCGCTGTGCGAAAGCGAGCGGATGTAGATGTGTCCGCGGCTGGCACCTGCTGCGAATGCGGACACCAACAGGCAGGTTAGGAGCAATGGTCGAAGCAGATTCATGGTGTTCGCCGGGCTGCGGATTTCCATAGCTAGCAGGCTGCTGCACAACATCCTGCCAGACGCCTTTAGCTATGGATTTCCATAGCGGAAGCAGGCAAAGCACAGCCCCTGTATTCCATTCGGCATTTACCCCGCATCGTTTTAGCAGATTATGTCGCATAAAAGACGTATCGGGGGCAGCAAGGCCCCTGGCCTTAAGCAGGACCGTACTTGAGCAATACCCCGCCGACCCTCATGGATACGCTGCGCAAGGCTGAAGAATACTTCGCAGCCAAAAACATTCCCTCGCCGCGCCTCGAGGCACAGTTGCTGTTTGCGCATTTTCTGAAGCTGCGCCGCATCGATCTTTTCACGCAGCCCGAACGCCCACTCATAGAGGCGGAGCTAAAACTGTTACGCGAAGCGATGCGCCGTAAGGTCGCTGGCCAGCCGACTGCGTACATTTTGGGGAGACGCGATTTCTTTGGCCGAAGCTTTACCGTCACGCCGGCGGTGCTGATCCCGCGGCCAGAAACCGAAGAGCTTGTTGAGCACGTGCTTTCGCTCAAGCCTGCAGCGCGCCACGTGGTCGATGCAGGTTCGGGCAGCGGTTGCATCGGCATTACGCTCGCCGCCGAGCTCAAGGCCGCTGAACTCACGCTCATCGACATTTCGGCCGAAGCGCTGCAGGTCGCGGCGGCAAATGCCGGGCAGCTTTTGGTTGAAACAGAAACGCAGGTGCATACCCTGTGCGCTGATTTTTGTGCGGGGGAGTTATCCCTGTCTTCACCGGCTGAGCTGATCGTGAGCAATCCACCCTATGTTCTGCCCGAAGAGTTCGCCGCACTCGATGCCTCGGTGCGCGAGCACGAACCCAAACTGGCGCTCGTCGCAGAAAAATTCGAGGAGCTGCACCGGGGCTTGACTGCGTTCGCCTTTCGCAATCTTGGTCCCGCCGGTATTTTCGCGCTCGAAACCCACCCGCAGAAGAGCAGCGAGGTGGCCGACTGGGTGCGCGACGCCGGTTTTGTCAATGTGGAAATCCGTAATGACTTGGCCGCACGTCCTCACTTTATTCTTTCGCAGAAACGAGCGTAGCTCATTTCTGCGATAAACATTATGAAATCCCGCCACATCATTACCGGAATCGTCATACTGACTTTCCTCGTTTTCTATTTCATCTTTGATAACGTCTTTTCGATCTGGGAACAGGCGTCGTACACGCGCTTTCGCCCGGTTACAATCGGTCTGCCGTCGGCGCAGATTTTTCGCGATGTTGAGGTTGGCGACGCGACGGCAGATTTTTTCGTAGCCCCTGCCGGCAGCGCGCGGCGGCCGCTCCTGCTCGTAATGCACGGCGGCTTTTTGCAGGGCGGCAACAAGAAGAACTACGCGTATCTGGGTGGCCTGGGTGTGCGACAGGGTTTTGTCGTCGCAGTGTTGCAGCTGCCCAACTATCCTGGAATTCTGAGCAAGCCTTTCTTCTCCACTGAGGCGTTGCGTGCGCGTGCTTTACCCGAGCAGGCGCGGCGTTTTGCGCGCTTTGTCGCCAATGTCGGATCGCTTGCCGAGCGGTTCAATTTTGACGAGAAGAAACTGCACGTGATGGCGCATGCTTCCGGCGCGCTGCTGATCGGCGAAACAGACCTCTCGCAGTTTAAGAGCGTGACGCTGGTGTCGCCCATTCTGTCACTGAAGGACAATGTGGCGAAAATTGCCCCGATGCAACTGCGCGCGATCGAAGGTTATATCAACGATGCAGACGCCATCAAGCTATCTCCCGCCGAGTGGTTGCCCAAAACTAAAATGCCTGTATTCCTGCTCTGCACCGAGCGGGATTTGCCTTACATCAAAGATGCGTGTAAAGAATTGCCGCTTGCACGGCCTGGCGCCACCGCAATCGAACGCGTGCTGGTCGAAAAACCCTCGCACTTCGAACTGCTCTTCCACCTCGGCAGCAAGATAGAAGAAGCCACCGACCCGTTGAAAAAATTCTGGTTTATTAATTCCCGGCTGTAGGGATAGGTTTAAACCTACCCCTACAGGCGAAAGGCTTCTGGCAGAAGCTTGTCGATGAGTATCTTCTTCATGCCCTTCTTGCCGTCGAAGAAGACAATCCCCCCCTTGCCAAATTCAAAAATCACCTGCCGGCACGCCCCGCACGGGGGAATTTCGGGTAGTTTGTTGTTCACCACATAAATGGCGCGTATCAGGCTTTCACGCCCGTCGCTGATCGCCTGTAGCGCCGCTGAGACCGCTGAGCGCTCGGCGCAGATCGTCAGGCCGTAAGAGGCGTTCTCGACATTGCAGCCGAGATAGATGTTGCCGTCGTTCGCGAGCAATGCGGCGCCTACCTGTATCTGCGAGTAGGGCGCGTAGGCCTGCCGCGAGGCTTTGATGGCCTGCTCGCGCAGGTGCGTGATAGTTTGTTTGGTTAATGACTTTGCTCTCATGGCAGATTATCGCAGAATGAAACCGTCTTTGGCCTGCAGTGGTCAATCACTTGGCAAATTTACCCCGCGTCGCATCGGGAATTTCGGAAAGCAAAAATGTTTGACACATCGATAAAATATGACTAAATTAGTCATATGCAGCAGTCTACTATATCCCGATCGAAAGCGGTGTTCAGTTCGCTGATTGACCAGGTCAAAGCCGGTGAAGCCGTTATGATTACCGACCGCGATGTGCCGGTGGCGCTGCTCACACCCATACCGAGAGAAAATTACCAGGGGGCCGAGTTGTTGGCCGATCTTGAGCGACAGGGCCTGCTGCGCCGTGCAGCGAGCACACCCTGCGCGGTCCTTGATGATCTGCCACCAAAAGGGCCGCTCACAGGTACGCTTGCCGCGCTCATCGAAGAGCGCCGCGAAGGCCGATGATTTTTTGGGATGCGTCTGCAGTCGTACCTCTGCTCGTACGCGAAGCGAGTTCCGAAAAACTGCTGAAAATCTACCAGTCAGATCCCGAGATGCTCGTGTGGTACGCGACGGAGCTCGAATGCGTCTCGGCCATTTGCCGCCGTGAGCGCGACGACAATATCCACGCAGGTCATGTAAGCGCAGCGTTTGATCGCTTGAAGCGCCTTTCAGAAGCCTGGCATGAAGTGCAGGCAGGTGATCGCGTGAAGGCGACAGCGCGGCGTCTCTTACGAACTCATAACCTGCGCACGACCGTCGCGTTGCAACTGGCGGCGGCGATTACGATTGCGCAGGGTGATGCTTCGCGCATAACGTTTCTGACGCTTGATGACAGGTTGCGCGTGGCGGCAGAGAGAGAGGGGTTACACCTATTAGCATAGCCATTGAATTGGCACCGCGTGAGTTCGTGGGAATCTGGCCAACAAAGATTTGATTTCTATGTATGGGGTCCTTTGAATATTCCCATCACCGCACGGTCAATTCGCGAAGTTTGAGCAATGAAGAGTAGTTCTTATCGCCCACGTCGGAAAGTATGATGCTGAAGCTTACCTTGTCGCCGAAATCGGTCAAGGGCACCGTCAGGCGCTTCGTGCCTGTTTCGCCAGCATAGCCATCCCCTTGGTCAGGAAATCCGCTCCATGATTCACTCGCTTCTTTGTTGCCAAAGCCAGTAGCGTTCACGGTGGCGAGTACATACATTTCTGATTTTTTGCTGCCGCTCACCACAAGCAGCGCCGTGTCATCAAACTCACTCCCAATATACTCATTGAATTCCGCCGACAGGAAGTTGTAATCGAGCGACAAGGTGAAAGCGCCGCTTTTCCGGACTGAGCATGTGAGGTAAGATACGGCGCCGTCAATAGCCTCGCCCTGCGTGACGATTCCGCTACCCGTTGACATGGCCGCTTCGGCGGCTCCCCTTACTGAAGGGTGGGCCGAAGCCAGCGAATCACCGCCCGTCGCACAGGAAAAATTTGTGAAGGCTGTCTCCTGCGCGACGCCTGCAGTGAAACCCACGTTTTCGGCCGACGATAGAGCCAACTGTTCTGTGTCAGTCAGCTGCTGCGATGCATTGACGTTTAGGCCTGCACCGTAGGGCCAGGCACCCTGGGGCGAAACCGCGACAATCTGGTAGCCAAAAGAATTGTATTTTGCCGAGACGTGGTAGGGCACTTGCTTGTTTTCCTGGCTTACTGTGATGCCCTTGTTCAGCGTATTTGAATTCAGCTTGTCATCGAAAATGAGCACCATTGGCAAGGTCGAGGGCACCACCGCTTGCTGGCCAAAGAGACTTCGGAACAGGCTCGGCGCCCCAGGCCGGTTGCGCCCCTGCGCCATGGTCTGCTGCGTCATCGCGCCGAAATCAACCCGCAGCGAATAGACAAAGTTGAGGCAGTCTTCGCGGTGCTTTCTCCAGTCACGAGAACCCAGACGGCACTCGGCGCTGACAATTTTTCTACCGCCAAAGAACGAGTAATAGCCCTGCCAAATCGTGATTTCGCGTCCGTTCTCCCGTGCGCTCCATTGAACGATCTGTAGGCCCGGCATCACGCGCGACGGCGCGCTGGACTTGAGCCTCACTGACTGGTACAGCGGTGCGCGCCTTGCGGTAAATCTGCGTTCGATCTCGTCACGGTTCTGGAAGCTGCCGAGGTACTGGCTACTGGCCTGCATGACCAGCTCGCCCTTGCGTGCGTAGAGCATGCCGTGGTTGAATTTCGACCATTTTCTGAATACCAGTCCGTTAGGTCCATCGACCGAAAACGGAAGCTCATTATGCACCGGAATCCAGTTCAATTGCTTAGCCAAAAGCGGTTGCAAGGTTGAGAGTAGGAGTAGGACCCCATACCGGTACATGATCGAATTTCGGTCATTGGGAAGAATGTCTTGAGGGGGGCCGCCTTACATATTCGCCCATTTTCTCGGACGAAAGGGGTACGTTGGCCGCACTCAGGTCTTGTTATTCAGCATAACCAGCCCCGAGCGCAGTCGAGAGGCGATTACAACAACGCCGCGATCTGCACTGCGTTGAGCGCAGCGCCCTTGAGCAACTGGTCGCCCGCGATGAAGATGTTGAGACCCTTATCAGGCATGCTCACGTCTTTGCGAATGCGGCCGACAAGACAGTCGAACTCCCCCGAAGCTTCGAGCGGCATTGGAAAATGATTCTTAGCGCGGTCGTCCACCACACGCACGCCGGGAAAATCATTGTAGAGTTTGCGTGCTTCGTCTTCTGAAGGAGCGCTGCCTTCGAATTCGATGTTGATCGACTCGGCGTGTGCACGCAAGACAGGCACACGAATGCAGGTTGGGCTGATCGAGATCTTGTCGGTTGAAAGAATCTTTTTTGTTTCTTTTACCATCTTCATTTCTTCTTCGTTATAGCCAGTTGCGTCGATTGCGGTGTTGTGCGAAAACAGGTTGAAGCCGTAAGGGTAAGGCATCTTCTGCGGGGTGAACGGTCTGCCCTCGAGCGCTGCGCGGGTCGATTCCTTGAGTTCTTCCATTGCTGCCCAGCCCGCGCCCGAAGCCGCCTGGTAAGTGGAGACGATGAGCCGGCGCACAGGATACTTTCGGTGCAGAGGGTAAACTCCCATGAGCATGATGATCGTCGAGCAGTTGGGGTTAGCAATTACGCCCGAATGCTTCTTAGCCTCTTCGGGGTTGATTTCGGGTATAACGAGCGGCGTGCCTTCGCGCATGCGAAAGGCGGAGCTATTGTCGATCATGACGCAATTAGCGTCGGTCACGGCTTTTTCGAATTCTTTGCTGACAGAGCTGCCGGCTGAGAAGAGCGCAATATCTGCCCCTTTGAACGAATCTTTTGTCATCTCTTCAATGGTGATGTCTTCACCCTTGAATCGGAGTTTCTTGCCGGCACTGCGTTTCGTGGCGAGCAGGCGCAGCGATGCCACCGGGAAATTCAGCTTTTCCATGACACTCATGAACTCAATACCCACCGCGCCGGATGCTCCGGCGATTACCACGTGTTTGCCTGCCATGCGCCTAAGGTTTTTCGCGCGACACGTTGAAAATCGAAAGAGCAATTGTACCGGTCACTGTCCTGCGGAAATCGTATGCTCTTTGAATGGCAATGTGGTTATTATTCCGATCGTCTCGCGCGCAATCACGAGTTCTCTGACCCGAAGCACCAGTTTACGCCCGAACAGCTAACCCGCGTTTTGAACAAAGGTTACCGGCGTTACGCAACGGAGTATTACCGCCCGTATTGCCGCAGCTGCCGCGAGTGTACCCCATACCGCGTGATCGTCGGCGAATTTAAGCCCAACCGGAGCATGCGCAGGGTGCTCAGAAAAAACTCCGCCGTTGAGGCGCATTGGGCACCACCGCAGCCGACGCAGGAAAAGTTTGAACTGTATGTACGCTACCAGCTTTCGCGCCACAAGGACATGGACAATCCAATCAAAGAAGTGCGTCGCCAGCTAGAGGCCGCGATGGTCCGGCAAATGTACACGAATCCGCCGACAACGCTGGAGCTCACGACTATCGAAAATGGCAGAGTCGTGGGTTTTGCGATTTTTGACCGCACGCTCGATGCGCTCTCGGCAGTTTATTCTGTCTTTGAACCTGCGATGAGCGAACGATCTTTGGGCACGCTCAACATATTGCTTGCCATGGAAAAGGCAAAGTCGGAGGGGTTGCCGTATCTGAACCTCGGCTTATGGCTTGAGCATCATCCGAAAATGGCATACAAGCGCAATTTTCAGCCAGCAGAAATATATCGAAATTTCCGCTGGCGCCCGTTTCCGGAGAATTAACCCCGCAGGCGTTAATTCTCCAAATAATCCCTGTCGAACGTTGTGCGCTCTTTCAGGCGCTGCAGCAGGTTTGACGCCATGCGCTTCATCGTGCGTTGCGGTATGCCGAGAATTTTTTCCAGGTCATTGTATTTTACCTGCTCAATTTTTTGCAGTATGAACAGGTTGCGCTCCTGATCGTTGAGCGAAATAAGGAAATTATCGATGTGCTTCTCGAGTTCTTTCTGGTAGATCTTGCCAACCTGGTCGTCTTTTTCCCAGGTATCGCTTTCCTGCGTATTCTGCAGGTCGCGCGTCAGGCGCCGGTGCGTATCGCGCACGTAGGTGAGGATCACGTTTCGAGCGGTCTTGACCAGCCAGGATTCGATACGGTCGGTTGAGACATCGAGTTCGGGC
>CAYOZO010000012.1:1881-29227 GCA_964408405.1 uncultured Turneriella sp. | reverse complement strand
TTGTCATAAAAAGTAATAAAAACTTCCTGCAGCAAGTCGAGCGCTTCGTCGCGATCGCGCACCGAGCGCTGTATGTAGTTTAGCACGCGGCTCTTACTCTTGTGGTAGATGCGCTGGAACTCGGCCTCCTGTGCAGGCGTGAGAGGCTTCTGGACGGGTGCTTTAGGGTCAGCAGGTTCAGCGCTCATCGAAAGCCATTATTTTTTCGCCAAGGCATCGGTAAACTCTGTAAAGGGAGCTATTGTTCAGAGGCCCGCTGTTAGTAAAAATTAGGCATTTTCGCAGCTGCGATACTGAAAAATGGCAGCTCTCCCGAAAAATGTCTAACTTTAGAGCAAAGTTCGGATTGTGGGATGCAGGAAAAGGTAACGATCTATACGAAAGACTATTGTCCGTATTGCGATCGGGCCAAGGAGTACTTTGCTTCACGCAAGATACCTTTCGAAGAAATCGACGTTACACGTTCGCCGCAGGTATATGAAGAACTCAAGGCACGCACCCGCCATATTACGGTTCCGCAGATCTTTATTGGAGATAAATTTATTGGCGGTTATACCGATATGATGGACAAGATCCGCCGAGGCGAACTGACGATTACTGCGCCGGACTAAAGGAACAAAAGAGCGCGACGCCCGGTTGCGTTTCTTTCTGTAGGTGCCATGCAGGTACACGGCGAATGGGATAAACGCTTCGAGCCGCTGGTCGTGGCGTTTCGACAGAACTTCGCCGATAAGTATGAGGCTGGCGCCGCAGTCTGCGTTTACCATCGCGGGGAGAAAGTTGTCGATATATGGGCCGGTCTCAGCAATCGGGCGAAATCCGAACCATGGCATGAAGATACGCTGGTGCCGGTTTTTTCAGTCACAAAGGCGCTCACTTCACTGAGTTTCCTCATTCTTGCTCGGCGCGGCAAATTCTATTACGATAAACCCGTTGCGCATTACTGGCCAGACTTCGCCATAGCGGGCAAGAAAGACATAACCTGTCGTGAGTTGCTCGAACACCGAGCCGGGCTCTATGCGCTCGATACCCGGCTTCAACTCAGCGATCTTCGCGACAACTATACCAGAGTCTATCGCGCACTCATCATGCAGAAGCCGCTGTTTGTGCCGGGCAGTGGCCAGGCCTATGGCGCGCAGATCTGGGGCGCCTATGCGGCGGAGCTTTTTCGGCACGTCGCGCACGAAAGCGTGGGGCAGTTTTTCGCGCGCGAAGTTGCGAGAAAAATGCAGTTAGACGCATTCATTGGTCTTCCGCCGGAATATGACCATCGGGTCGCAACGCTCTATCCGGTTTCCACTCTTGAGCGGCTAGGTGCGCTGGTACCTGACTTCTTGTTGGGTAACACGACGGAAGGGCGGATTGCGCGTGCCTTCATCGCCGGCGACCGGTCGATCGAACGGGCTTACATGAACCCGGCGCTGGGTTCCGCCGGACTGGAAGTCTTCAACGAAACCTGGGTACGCCGTCTGGAATTGCCCTGGGCTAACGCAATTACCAATGCGCGGTCTCTCGCCACGATCATGAACGTGCTTGCGCTGGGCGGTCGTTCCGGCAAGATGCAATTTGCCGATACTGAACTGATGCGGCAGCTCACCAAGCCTAACCCGCTGCGCTACGACCTGGTTCTGCAGAAGCATCTGGGCTGGAACCTGGGTTTTCTGAAAGAAGAACCCGAACTCTACTCGCCCAACAGCGAGGCGTTTGGCCATTCGGGTATGGGCGGTTCGGTCACCTTTGCTGATCCCAAGACGCGCACGGCGTTCGCTTATGTCTGCAACAAGATGGATTACAAAATCAGACCGGATAAGACGCTGCGGTTGTGCAAGGCGCTCTATAAAGCACTGGGATAAAGGCGCATTACTTTATCACGAGCAGTCTTATCTCGGTCATATCTTCAATGGCCGAGCGAATACCCTCGCGGCCCAGGCCCGAGTCTTTGACGCCGCCATAGGGCATGTTGTCGACACGGAAGCTCGGAACATCGCCGACGACCACGCCGCCGACTTCGAGTGTATCCCACGCCAGCATCGCCTTCTGGATATCGCGGGTGAAGATGCCTGCCTGCAGGCCGTAGCGGCTGCGGTTTACGCGTTCCAGGGCATCGCCGAAATCAGAAAATGTTTCGAGCACCGCTGCAGGGCCAAATGCCTCTTCGGCGCAGATGGCATCGGTTGGTCTGGCATTTTCGAGCAGGGTTGGTTCAAGCATTGTCCCCGAGAGGCCGCCGCCGCAAAGAATACGAGCTCCCCCCTGAACTGCGGCGTCGATCCAGGCCTTAAGGCGCTTCGCTTCGGTTTCAGAAATCATCGGCCCGATGAACACCTGCTCATCGTGTGGATTTCCTGTTTTGAGTGTGGCGGTTGCCGCCACGAGATGGCTGCGGAATTTTTCGTAGATGGATTCATGCACCAGAATGCGCTGCACGCTGATGCAGCTTTGTCCCGACTGGTAGAACGCGCCGAACACGATGCGCGCAACGGCATGATCGATATCCGCGTCGGCGTCGACAATCACCGCTGCGTTACCGCCGAGTTCGAGAGTTACT
Source organism: uncultured Turneriella sp. (assembly GCA_964408405.1). GTDB lineage: Bacteria > Spirochaetota > Leptospiria > Turneriellales > Turneriellaceae > Turneriella. The sequence goes on along the minus strand of CAYOZO010000012.1, from coordinate 26,679 downwards.
TTCTTTTTGCCAGCTCGGGCTTTCATTTTCCAGCCGACTTCGGCAGATCCGGTGAAGCTGAGTAATTTCAGGCGGTCATCCGTGACAAACAGGTCAGCCGCATCGCGCGTGCAGGGCAGAATGGAAAATGCACCTGCGGGCAGCTTCGTTTCGGCGAGAATTTCGCCGAGTACCAGGGCACCCAGCGGGGTGAGGCTTGCGGGTTTCAGGATAAACGGACAGCCAGCGGCGATCGCGGGCGCAATTTTGTGCGCGGCCAGATTGAGTGGAAAATTGAACGGGCTGATAAACGAACAGGCTCCGATGGGAACACGCTTAGTGAACCCGCGGTAACCTTTGGTGCGCGCGGTGATATCGAGCGGCAGTACTTCGCCGCCAATGCGCGTCGATTCTTCCATCGCAACCCGAAAAGTATCCATGAGTCGGGTAACCTCGCCGCGCGCATCTCTGATGGGTTTGCCCGCTTCGACGCAGAGCAGGTGCGCCAGCTCATCCTGCCGCTCGGTCACACGTGTGAGCACATGCTCGAGTACCGCGCGCCGCTCGAAGGATGCCATGGCCGCCATGGTTTTTTCTGCGGCCACTGCAGCCGCAATGGCGCGGTCGATCACTTCGGGTGTTGCGAGCCCGACTTCAGCAAAGGTTTCGCCCGTGTACTTATCGGCAACGCGCAGTGTCGTAGCGGCGTCATGCACGGCCTCATTGGCGAGATAGTAGGGGTATTTTTTCATCGCGCGGCCATTCCACGCTGCCAGGGCGAAGCGGCGAGCAGTTCGCGATGCTGAGAAGCAGAGGAGTGCATACACGATTTAACCCTGCGCCGGCGATTGTATTTTCTCCAGCGCAGCCCGTATTCTATCGGGAATACGCACGGGTTTGCCGGTCTTACGGTCGACAAAGACGTGTGTAAAAAAGCCATCAGCCACCGCCAGGTCTTCATCGGGGCGAAAAATAGCGATGCCGTATTCGACAGACGAACCTGAAATCCGGTTTGCACGCAATCCCCCTTCCAGTTTTTCAGGATAAGCGACGGGAGCATAATAGTTACAAGCAGAGCTGACGACGTAACCGACGATATTGTCCTCATGAATTTTAAGACCTGCAACTTCAATCAGGTACAAATTCGCTATGCTGTCAAAGTAGGAATAATAAACGACATTGTTGACATGGCCATAGATGTCATTGTCTGACCAGCGTGTCGTGATAGGGGCGAAGTATCGGTAATCGGATTTTGCTGAGCGGGGCGGTTTGGGCATACGCAGGGATCGCTCGCGAGAATGTTGTGTCAAACAGATTGGCTGCGAGTTGCATATCAACTTTGGTATCGTATGTGTCTTGCCAGGGGACTGTGCGGCAAGTCGCGCAGCACCACAGTATAAAGCGGGTTTGCGACTTATCCGGAAATTCTCTACTGGTTGCGTGACTGTCACCTATAAGCCAAAACATCAACCCCTTTCTGAAAGCGCGCTCTACCGCAAGTGTGATCCCGAGCTGATACCGTTTGCCAATACCGGCGAGGTGGCAGTCAGTAACGAAATTTTTGGCCAGAAACGCTAAGATGCGCGAAGAGGGTGTAATAAAGTATCATTGCCGCTTTCGCCGCGCGCAGGCTCCGTCGCACCAAGAGCTCAATACTCTGCTGGACTGCCGTAACAGACTTTTTGACCGCAGACTGATCGGCGTCTATCCCGACGGTATAGGCTATGGTAATGTCTCGTTTAGGCCAGGGGGGTGGCGGCATTTTTTTATCACGGGAACGCAGACTGGGCACAAGCCCACACTCGATGCGGGCGATATTGCGCTGGTTACAGGCTACGACATCGCAGCAAACACGGTCGAATGCGAGGGCCTGATTGCAGCGTCCTCGGAGTCAATGACGCATGCGGCAGTCTATGAGCTCTCCGCAGAAATCGGCGGCGTGATACACGTCCACCACCGCGCATTGTGGCAGCGCGCGGCCGGGCATGTCCCAACAACAGCAGCCCACATTGCCTATGGCACTCCCGCAATGGCGCATGAGATGCTGCGCCTCTGCCGCGAAGCAGGCCTTCTGCAGCGTGGCGTGCTGGTCATGGCAGGCCACGAAGAGGGAGTCATCACGTTCGGCAAAGACCTCGCGTCGGCGGAGGCAACCCTGAACCAGGTATTAATCGACTTTACAGAATAAGCTCCCACAGAGCGCTTACGGTATGCAACAGGAACACCAGGGTAGCTGTCTCTGCGGAGCGGTTAAGTACAACGTCAAGGGACCATTCATCCGATTCTTCTTTTGTCACTGCTCGCGCTGCCGGCGTTCGACCGGTACGGCGCACGCAGCAAACATTTTTACTCGTGCCGGAAACGTGAGCTTTATTTCAGGCGAAGAAAAAATCAAACGCTTCGATCTGCCCGAGGCGGCGCAGTTCTCACGCGCGTTCTGTACCGAATGTGGCTCGCCAGTGCCCTACGTCAGCCGTGATGGCAAAGTGAACGTGGTGCCCGCAGGTTCGCTGACGACATTCGACGAACGCAAAGTTGATGCGAACGTCCACTGGGACAGCCGCGCGGTCTGGTATGAAGGTGGGCTGGCCGCACCGCGCAAGACCGAAGAAGACCTGAAGAAAAAGTAGCGCGTCCAGACGCGCCTGTGTCAGGCCTAAAGCAAACAAGCCTCGTAATCAAGCGAGAATTATTTGTGCCGAACGCCTTTTCATTTTTATGCTCGAGCTACCAGAAAGGTGCCTAGCAGGCTGTTGAAAAACAGCCATAAAGCAGGATGTTGAAACCGGGCTTGAGCTGCAGACAGGCCATTTATGGCCGTTTTGCGAGCGATTTCGCTAAGAAATCGCGGCGTCTGCAGCGAGCACGGTATTTTTTCAACATCCTGCTAGCACTTCAGCGCGGAACCTAGTCTTAACCGTACGCTCTTGCCGCGCAAGATCGCCGGAAAGGGATATCGGTTCAGGTATTCGAGAAAGTCCGCACGCATCGCTTCGGGAAATTCACCGCCGCAGGCATGAGCCGTATCAATCTGCTTGGGCGTAACCGTGCCAGCCAGGCTGACAGAAAACGCAAGATCCATATAGACATCCATACAGGTACCACAGCGTAACTTGTCGCGGTGTTTGCGCAGAATGAGTGGCAGTTGCTTTTTGAGAAAAACCTTCCGCAGGCGTCGCCATTCACGGCGTTCGGCGAGTCCCTTTGCGTAATCGGGTTCATAAGGCGCTTCGATTATCGTACTTGAAGGCGTTTTCTCCGTGGCTAAAGCCTGCGTCGAAACAGCTGCCGCTGCTGCACTCATTACCAGCACCAAGAATGTTCTGGCGGTTTTCCGCATCATCCCCAGGCCTCTTTATAGAGCCTGAGTGCATCTGCTTCGGTCACCTCGCGTGGGTTGTTGATGAGCAGCCGTTGCTGCAGCATTGCATCACGCGCAAGCATGGGCAGGTCATCCTCCGGTACCTTGAGTTCACGCAGCGTACGGGGAATTCCTGTTTCAGAAATCAGTTGGGTCAGCGCTTCGGCAAATTTTTCGCCTGACGGGCTTAAGTCCTTTGCCGCCGGCAGAGCTCCGCACAGCGACGCGTAAAGATGGCCAGCCTGCGGCATGTTGAAGCGCAGTACATGCGGGAGCATCAGCGCATTCGACAGACCGTGCGAGATGTGGTAATGACCACCGAGCGGGTAGGCGAGCGCATGTACCGCCGCCACGGGCGCATTGGCAAACGCCTGGCCCGCAAGCATTGCTCCGTAGAGCATCGCCTGGCGCGCTTCGAGGTCGTCACCTTGCCGCACTGCTCGTAGAAGGTTGCCTGCCAAAAGCTTTAGCGCTTCAAAGGCCAGCAGGTCAGAGTAGGGGTTCTTCTTTATCTTGCTCGTGTAAGCCTCGATCGCGTGCACCATCGCGTCGATGCCGGTGGCTGCGGTCACATCAGGCGGCAGCCCCACCGTCAGCTCTGCATCAAGCAGCGCCACGTCTGGCAAAAGTTGCGGCGAGACGATACCGGTCTTGGTCGTTTCACCGGTTGTAATAATGGCAATGGGAGTAACCTCTGAACCCGTACCGGCAGTGGTCGGAATCTGTATGAGCGGCAGCCGCGCTCCCCGAACGTTGCCGATGCCGTAGATCTCGGCAATATCTTGTTGCGAGGGTACGAGCGTTGCAATGACTTTGGCTACGTCCATCGAGCTGCCGCCGCCGAAGCCAATCACTCCGTCGATTCTGAGCGCACGCGCCTTTGTCACCGCCCCGAGCACGATGGCCTCGGGTGGGTCTGCGACGACATTGTGTTCGACGGCAAAGTCAACATCGCCATTCCGCAGGGCGTCGGTGCAGCGGGCATGCAGCCCCGAACGGAAAATGCCCTGGTCGGTGACTGCAAGCGCGCGCGTCATACCGAGCTCGCGCGCAAGCGCAGGTAATCTCGCAATGGCGCCAGGCGCGCAGACGATGCGCCGGGTCGTCTGGAAATCGAAGTTCTTCACGCCTGCAGGTTTAGTGCAGCGGCGCGACGTCAAGCGAGAAGGTGTATCGTCGCGCTGCAGCCGATCGGCCAGCGCACGACCGAGGTAGCCTGTGCCGCCAGTGACGAGAAAACGCTTCTGTTCTGACACGCAGCTAGCGTGCCGTTCATCTGCCGTAATGTAAAGCGGCTTTTTGTAGCGAATGATAATTGGTTGCCGCTTGGCAACCAATGAAACTACTTACTTGCTGGCGAGCGTACCGACGAGGTTTCCGACCGTGACAAAGTCTCCTGACATTGCGGAGTAGAGGCCGTCATAGCGCTGGTAGTGCCCGGACAAGGCCTGACCGACAACGCCGGTTACGCGACCCGTTCCGGGCGGCGCTATACCGGCAAAATCGGATGAGGCGACGAGTCCCTCATAGCCAAGAATCGCCGGTTCGTTGATCTTGAAGAGCGTGCGGCCAAAGGCCTCAACTGTAAAGTGCGCTCCTGCTTCAAAGCCGAGCCAGATTTCCCAACGCGAAAGTTGGTTGGTGACAGAACTCCAGTCAGCCTTGAAGTGGGAATAGATATAAAGGTTTGCGCCCGGGCCGGTAACGCCGTAAAAGAGGAAGGTCGCTTCGGGCCCCGCATAAACCATGGCGTCGATGCTGCCCGAGATGACTGGCGGCACGATATTGTAAGTGCTGCTCTTTTCTTTAATTTTTGTCCAGGACTTGTTTGCGTAGGCAATACCGGCCTTCGCCGATGCGGCAAACTGGATCGATGTAGCCAGAGAGGCAGTTACTTTGCCATCTACACCCAGGACGATTTTAATGCGCGGAATCACGACAACCGGGACATAGCCGATGACAAAAGTAATGGGCTGCAGGTGAAAGGTGGTGAGTGTCACCTGTGCGCGCGAAATCTGGAATGTTGCGCCGTTCAGGTTGGTATTGAGCTTAGTCGTAATCGAGGGATTGATCGAGAACTCGGCGGAGCGCAGCTCAAACCACTTGATTTTCATCTCCATGACGAAGCGGAGATCGAGCCCCACGCAACCATTGATGGTCCCTGCGTTTTGGATATTGACATTGTTAAATTCAACGTACCACCGTTTCGATTTGCACTCGGGGATTGCGTTGGCAGGCTGCGTCATACCATAGACGGTTACCCCAGGCTGCGGAGTCAGGGTTTCAATGCGCCCATTGAGCGGGTTATAGGTAGCTCCCGTAAGCAATGAATTATCGCCCGCCGGATTGAGAATGCCCTCTGCCCGATTCTGGCCTTCCTCGACGGCGTCTGTCACTTCTGCGGGTGCAGTTTCAATAGTCTTGGTGTCGGCGGTTTCTGTGACGGCGGTGACTTTCTTTAAATAACCTGCCGGTGATGTCGGATTGACATCGGACACAACGACGTCGCCGGCCTTGACTTCTTTTACCAGTGGGTCTTGCTTGCTGAACTGGATGGTGGTAGTGTTGGGAGTGACGATGTACTTGGCCTGTACGGGCGTCAGGTCGCGCACGTTCTCAGCCTTGCGGCTGCCAATAATTTCGTCTGAGCCGTTTTCGAGCGCGCAGTTTGACAATGAAAGCGAAAATGCAACGAGTAGCGTAAGTCTCTTTTTCATCTGTTGGTTTCCTGATTGGCTGGTCTTTTTTTTATCGGTGCAGGATGGCAAGGAATGCCAAAAAGTTCTTGCAGGAAAGGTCGTGCTGTGAACAAGTGTTTATCTTTTTGTTTCTGGCCGAAGTCCAATAATATCTGGTCAGTGCATCCTGAACACGCCCCATGTCGTATGCCTCAGCAAAAAGATGCTGCCGCTGCGCCCATATCTGGCGCGGAAAAGGCGCTTCAGGATTCCTACGACGTCATTTTCATCGGTTCAGGCATTGGTTCGCTCGCGGCGGCAAGCCTCTTGTCGCAGTGGGAGAACAAGCGCTGCCTTATCATCGAGAAGCACTGGCAGGCGGGCGGTTACACGCACGTCTTCAAACGCAAAAAGAAATTCGTCTGGGATGTCGGCCTGCACTATGTAGGCCAGATTGCCGAGGGAGAACAGATCCGCCGCGTGTTCGACACCATCACGAGGGGCACGCTTCAATGGCATCGCATGCCTGACGTATTTGACCGGTTCGTTTATCCCGGTGCAACCTTTAATCATCGCAGCGGTGTAAAAAACTACCGCGCTGATCTCGAAACCATGTTTCCTGAAGAGCAAGACAACATTGCCGCATACTTTCGGGATATCGAGGATGTCCTCCTCTGGTTCCAGCGCAACGAAATCGTGAAGAACCTGCCGATGCTGCTGAAGTGGCTTATTCCCATCATAAGAAAAGAAAATCCCTATGCGCTCATGACGACGCGTGATTACCTGACACAGCGTTTTCATAATGAAAAGCTGCGCGCCATCGTCGCGAGCCAGTGGGGTGACTACGGTCTGCCGCCATCGCAGAGCGCTTTCTGTGTCCATGCAATTCTGGTGAACCACTTCTTTAATGGAGCCGCATATCCCGTTGGTTCGGCAGAAGCCATCGCCGAAAACATCATTCCCATCATTGAGGCAGCCGGCGGCAAGGTTATCACAAGCCACGCGGTAGAAGAAATTGTCGTCGAGAGAGGCGAGGCGATCGGCGTGCGCGTCAAAAATCTGCGGCCGAAAGAAGGCGAGCAGAATCAGGAGTTCACGCTGCGAGCAAATATTGTCGTTTCGTGTGCAGGTGCTTGCAACACATACGTCAAATTGCTCAAGACAGAAGAGACGGCAGATTTCAGGCAGCGGATAATCGACTTCAACAAGCGAAATCCCCCGGTATCACACATTAGCGTGTATCTCGCGCTCAAAGATTCGCCTGCGAAGCTCGGACTAAAGGGTGAAAATTACTGGATCTATGATTCGTGGGATCACGAAGAAACGCACCGGCGCGCCACTGCCTGGGTGCAGGCAGGTCGTCCGCCGATGGCATATCTTTCAACGCCTTCACTCAAAGATCCTAAAGCCGAAGGCCACACCGCAGAGATTATCACCTTCGCGCCCTATAGCGAATATGCTAAATGGAGAGAGCAGCCGTGGCATAAACGCGACGCAGAGTACAAGGCACTGAAAGAGAAAGCGGCGCAGTTGCTCATTGCATACGTCAACGAGCGCATTCCCGGATTCGCAGACCTCGTGGATTTCTATGAAGTTTCCACACCGATTACGACCGAGTACATGACGAGTCACGACCAGGGTTCGATCTATGGCCTGGCCTCTGTGCCCGAGCGCTTCGACATCGAAAAATCGCCGTGGTGCCAGGTTAGCACGCCCATCAAAAATTTGTATCTTACCGGCGCTGATTCGACTTCGCTGGGCATTGCCGGCGCGATGATGGGCGGGGTCGCGACCTGCGCGCACATCATGAAACCGTGGCATTTGCCGAAGCTCTTGAAGTTGGTCTAGCGGTGCGAAGAATTTGGTCTTTTCGGCATGGGATAAGTATAATAACAGGAAACAAAATTCACGACATAAAAGTGAGGAGTTATATGAAAAAGACATGGATAATTCTTGTGGGGCTTACGCTTTTTGCAGCTCAGTGCAGCTCAACCGAGAAAAAGACAGAACAGCCTGTAGTGGAACAGCCAAAGACCGAACCTGAGCCGCAGCCGGTTGTTCAGGCGCGCTCGGTTGACATCGGTGCGCAGGTCGATGCCACCAACGAAAAACTGGCCAGCGTAGCAATGCTTGAACTACCACCCTTCAAAGCTTCCGCCGGCAGCGCAGCGTTCAAGTCCTCTGCCGAGAAGGCGCTCGAGACTGCCAAGTCCATTGAAGGCGATATTCCAGAGGGGTATGTGCTGCAGATCACTGGACATGGGAACAAGCACCCGGATGCCTCAAAACGCAAGGGCGTACAGTTGTCCGTAGATCGCGCTAAACTGGTGTATGATTACTTTATCAAAAATGGCTTTCCGAAAGAAAAGCTGGTCTATCGCGGCGTGGGTTCGGCCGAAAATGACGAAAAACTGACGCGGGCGCAAAACCGTCGCGTTACATTCCGCGTTGTGAAAACGGAATAAGATTGTTGATCTTTATTCGAGGCGCTCTGAGCGCCTTGACCTAATAGGAAGCGGGGCCGCTTGTACGTCGCGTAACCCCGCATGCTTTAATCTTCGAGGATGCTCTTGAGCAGATGGCCGACCGTCTTGTGCTGCTCCACCGGGTGGCGCAGGTGTATCTGCGGATTGATCTTGTAAACGTTGCGCCTTCCCTGTTTGCTGACCGACAATACCTTTGCTATCGCCAGATCTTTGACGATTGCTAAGACCGCCCGCTCGGTAATACCGACACGCAGCGCCACCTCGCGCAGTGTCATGTTCTCACCTTTGGCGAGGCAAATCAGCACATGCGAATGATTAGTCAGAAATGTGAAATCGTGCGCTGGCGCGCTCGTCTCTTTGCGGGGCTTTGTTCGACTGCCCGCTGCGATAGGTTTCATCCATTGCCATAGTACGGGAATTTAGACAGCCGCTCAATATTTTTTTAGCCGGTCAGGTTTTCGTAATATACTTTACAGGAAGTATAATTCATGTATATTACTGCATGGCAAAGGAGCGGAGTATGAAACAGGCGGGAGCGGAGCAGGGTGCAATAGGACAAAATTCCCGGGAGATGGAGTTTCTCCTATCTGAGGGCGACGGCATAGGGCCGGAAATCACGGCGGCGGTGATGAGCATACTCAGCGCTGCCGGCATTCGGCTGCGCGCCACAAAAATAGAGATAGGTGAAAAGAGCTATTTGGCGGGCCACAGCAGCGGTATTTCGCCGCAGGCATGGGAGCAATTACGGACGGGCAAGATATTGCTCAAGGCGCCGATAACTACGCCTCGGGGCGGAGGCTACAAGAGCCTCAATGTCACCTTGCGGAAGGCATTTGGCCTCTTCGCCAACATCCGACCGGTCAAGTCGTACCCGCAAATTCTGCCAGGTCGGCCGATGGATCTCATCATTGTGCGTGAAAATGAAGAAGACACCTATGCAGGTATCGAGCACCGGCAGACGAGGGAGGTGACGCAGTGCCTGAAGCTCATCACCTCTCCGGGAACCGACCGCATACTGCACTATGCCTTCAGGCTCGCTGAGCTGCGCACCCGCAAAGAGCTGACGCTTATGGCGAAGGACAATATCATGAAAGTTACCGACGGCGTCTTTACCGGCCGCTTTGAAGCCATTAAACCCGCTTTCCCTTCGGTTAAAACAAACAGCGTCATCATTGATATCGGTACGGCAAAACTTGCCATCTCGCCGGAAAAATTTGATGTCATCGTAGCTCCGAATCTCTACGGCGATATTCTCTCTGACGTTGCGGCGGAGGCGTCGGGTTCGGTGGGGCTCGCAGGCTCAGCAAATCTGGGTACCGATTTTGCGATGTTCGAGGCAGTCCACGGCTCTGCCCCTGACATAGCCGGCAAGGGTGTGGCAAACCCGTCAGGAATGCTGCAGGCAGCCTGCATGATGCTCGCCTATGCGGGGTTCAGGTCTGAGGCGGAGCTCATTGAGAATGCATGGCTCTGCGCCCTCGAAGACGGCTACCGCACGGCCGACATTGCGACGGGCAACGACGCAGAGACTACCGTGGGTACGGAGGCCTTCGCGCGTGCAGTGATCGACCGGTTGGGACGTAAACCCGTAAAGCTTACGCCCGCTCAGGCCTTTGAATTGCCGCCGGTTAAACCGTCGCTAGATTTTGCTCGTGATGCCGCACGCGCGCTTGCCTCTTCGGTTACGAAAGAGCTGCGCGGTATCGACATCTTCGTTGATTGGAGCGAGGCAGACAGACATCCCAACGTGCTGGGCAATAAAATTTCTGCTGCGGGCAATGACAAGTTGCAGCTGCGCATGATCTCGAACCGGGGTGTCAAAGTTTTTCCGCAGGGTAACTCCGCCACAACCTGCGCCGACCATTGGCGCTGTCGCTTCACCGCAGAATCCAGAATAACGCATGAAGACGTGCTTCATCTGCAATGGGCGGTGGCAAAAGCCGGGTTTGACATCATCAAGACAGAAAACCTCTACTGGTTCGACGGCAAACCGGGATACTCGCTCGGCCAGGGAGAATAGCTGCCTTCTGTCTGCTTTAGCGCCCGTGTTCCAGGCCGGGAATGTGGTGATCGCAACCCGGCATGCGAAGGCCCGTGCAATCAGACCGGCCTTCTTAAAGCTCGGCCTTGCTGTGCGGACAGTGCGCGCTGATACGGATGCGCTCGGCACTTTCACCGCCGAAGTCGAAAGGACGCTGCCACCGCTAAAGTGTGCGCTCGAAAAATGCCGTCTGGCGCACGTGCTGACTGGCGCGGTGTATTGCCTGGGCAGCGAGGGTAGCTTTGGGCCTCACCCGTATCTGCCTTTTGCCGCGTCAGCTCACGAAGTTCTTGCCTTTACCGATTATGCCCTCGGCTATTCGGTGCACGAGCAGGTAGTCACTTTTGAAACGAATTTTGCCGCCGAAGACACCGACAGCGTCGCAGCGCTAAAGAAATTTGCGCAGAGCGCCCGCTTTCCTTCGCATGCGCTTGTGCTGCGCGCCGTTGGTAATGAAGGAAAAGTTGTCAAAGGCATACGCTCGTGGGATGAACTGCTCGAAGCCTACCACAGTCTGCACAGTCAATCCGCAACCCGAGAGGTAAACGTAGCAACCGATATGCGCGCGCACATGAATCCGACGCGAATGCGCGTTATTGCGTCGCTTGCGCGCAAACTGGTGCGCAGGCTCGGCAGCGCATGCCTGCAATGCGGAGCTCCTGGTTTTGGTCTTATCGATACCGAAACCGGATTACCCTGCGCGTGGTGCGGGCAGCCGACAGAGCTTGTACGCCGGGAGATTCATGGTTGCGCGCGCTGCGGGCATAAGAGCTATGAGATGCGCAGCGACGGTCTTCAACACGCCGACCCGGCGCATTGCAATTACTGCAACCCTTAACGCCAGTTAAGCGCGAAGTGGCTGCCCTCTGTCGCGTCAAAACGGAATTCCGTTGAGTCTTTGAATTCGTCGCGCACGGCCGGAGTGACCAGAATCTCGTACGCCTTTGCAGTATCTTCCCCCAGCTTGCTCGCGCTGTTGACCTCGTGGCCGAATACATCGACATCGCCGATCCGCAGAACTCTGCCGTAGCCGATGCCCACACAAAGTAGTACCTGCTCTTCTTCGATTTTGTCGAAGTTGTATTTCTCGAGGGCCTTTTGCATGGCGACGGCGGATTTAAGCGCCTTGCCGGCGTTGCGGAAAATGACGAGCAGACTATCGCCCTCGGACTTGAGCAGAATGCCGTCATGGTCTTCGATGATCGGTATCAGCAGACGCTCCGATTCATAGATGGTCTGCAAAAAATGGATGATGCCAAACTTTGCCACGTTGCGTGAAAAGCCCGAAAGGTCGGTAAACATAATTGCCCAGGTCTCGCCAAATAAGTCCCAGATGCGTCTGTCTATCTTCTCTTTATCGGCGCCTGGCTTCAGGCGGTCTTCAATCAGGCGCTCGAGCCTGTCTTCACTCGCGCTTGCGCCAATGACTCTGCGGTATGCCATAATTTGCAGCTGGCAGAAGCCGCTCGCGTCGTCAAGAGCTTGCTGGTCCAGTTTTATAAATTTGGTCGAATTTTTTTCCGAGGTGGGCTATGAGCATCGAACCACAGTGGGAGCTATCCCTGTTCAGGCGTATGGCCAGAATACATCTGGCTTGCCCGCCTGATCGGCGCACAACCGATAGCCGGAGGAATATGTACGAGACAAAAGACATGCCACAAGGCTCATCAGGCAATGCTGCGACCGATACCGACGTGATAGTGATTGGCGGTGGATTTTCCGGAATCGGCGCCGGTATCAAACTGAAAGAAGCCGGCTTTTCATTTGTTATACTCGAAAAAGCTGCCGACCTTGGCGGCACCTGGCGCGACAACACCTACCCGGGAATCGCCGTCGACATCACCTCGTTTACCTATTCATTCTCGTTTGAACAAAACCCGCACTGGTCGCGTTTGTTTGCGCCGGGGCATGAACTACGCGCCTATGCACACCACTGCGTTGACAAGTACGGCATACGTCATGCGTTCCGCTTTGGCGTAGAGGTCGAGAGAGCCAGCTTCGACGAAGACCGCGCTATCTGGCAAGTTCAGGCAAAAGATGGCAGTCTGTGGCGTGCACAGTATCTCATTACGGCAACGGGCGGCCTCACACAACCAAAGCTGCCGGACATACCTGGCATAACCGATTTCGGGGGAAAGACGATGCACACCGCGCGCTGGGATCACAGCTACGATCTCATTAACAAGCGTGTGGCGGTCATCGGTACGGGGGCAACGGCAGTGCAGCTCATTCCGTCGATTGCGCCCAAAGTACAAAAGCTACACGTCTTCCAGCGCACGCCGATCTGGATTCTGCCAAAGCCGGATCGCGAAATACCGCATTGGCTGCAGTGGGTCTTTGCCCATATACCGGGAGCGCAGCAGTCCGTACGTAATGTCACGACTCTTTTAACCGAGATCGTCATGATGCTGGGGATAGTTTACAACAAACAGACGCCACACCTCATTCGTGCGCTTGAGGCGCTCTGCCTGAAGCATCTCGAAGAACAGGTCAATGACCCGCAGCTGCGGGAAAAACTTAAGCCCAACTATGGCTTCGGCTGTAAACGACCGAGCATCTCAAACGACTATTTGCGCACGTTCAACCGCAGCAATGTGGAGCTTGTAACCGATCGCATTACAAGAATTACTCCTACCGGAATTGTGACTGCAGATGGCCACGAGCGAGTGCTCGACACGCTGATCTTAAGCACCGGGTTCAAGGTCTATGAAAAGGGCAACACGCCGCCCTTCGAGATGTATGGCCGCGACGGTTTAGAGCTCGGCGACTTTTGGGAGAAAAACCGTTACCAGGCCTACGAGGGCGCAAGCGTGCCAGGATTTCCCAACATGTTTCTCATCTGGGGACCCTACAGCGCCTCGGGCTCTTCATGGTTTGCGATGATTGAAGCCAACGTGAACCACGCGCTGCGCTGTATGAAAGAGGCGCGTCTAAGAAAGGCGCGACTGGTCGAAGTTACTGCTGAGGCCAATGCCGCGTACTTTGCAGATATCCTTGCTCGGCAGAAAAATACCGTCTTTTATAACCAGGACTGTAGTCGCTCCAACAGCTACTATTTTGATAAGCACGGCGACGCTCCTTTTTACCGGCCATCATCGGGGCTTGAAATGTGGCTACGCTCGCGCATCTTTCCGGTGTCGGATTATCGCTTTAATTGAGAGCCTTTCGAGCCTGCGCGCCAACTGAGTTAGCGCACAGGCTCTTTCTCCCTCTTCCATTTCACGGGCGACAGCGCACATCGCTTTCCGTAACTGGAACCATGAAGCGGAGCATTTCTGCAGTTTTACGCCTCGTGTTGACGCTCGTCATATCAGGCGTATGCCTTTACTTTGCCGCGCGGCGTATTGAAATCGATGCACTCCGCGCAGAAATGGGTAATCTCGACTTTTTGTCCAGCGCTCCCGCAGTCATAGCTTCGCTCGCCGCGCTCAGTTTGCGCAGCCTGCGCTGGCATTGCGTACTCATACGCGAAAAGAAATTTGCCTTCAGCAATACCTACTGGGCAAATGGCATGGGCTATCTCGGCAACAATATACTGCCCGCGCGCGCGGGGGAGCTCATACGTTCTGTTGCATTGGCCTTAAGCGCGGGCATTCGCAAGTCGATGGTTTTGGCAACGGCTCTCACCGAACGTATGCTCGACGCGGGCATTCTTTTAGCGCTCGCCTTCATCATGCTGCAGTTTACGGAAGCCTTGCCGGCCTCAGTCGAGCGCGTCTGGTCGCTCATGCTGCCCATCGTGCTCGCTCTGCTCGCGGTAGCATTTGCAGCGCCGCTTTTCGAAAATTTCTGGCTCAAACTGCTGGGTATCATGCCTTTGCCTGAGAGATTCAGAAATAAGTTGCGTCATCTGTTGCAGGGATTGCTCGATGGGATTCGGGTATTTCACCACGTACGGCTGCTCATTCTCTTTCTGCTCCTTACCTGTGTCATCTGGGCGGTCGATGCCGCTGTCTTCGTTTTTCTTGCGCGCGTCTTTGGCGCATACCTCACGTTACCGCAGGCTGTGGTTTTCACCGCCGCTCTTGGCTTTGCGAGCAGCATTCCCTCCACGCCGGGTTTTGTCGGCGTCTTCCAGGCCGTTGCTGTACTCGTGCTGCCAGTCTTTGGTGTCAGCGCCAATAAGGCATTCCTCATGGTTTCCTTTTTCCAGCTGATGTTTCTGCTTCTGACGGTATTTATCGGCGGCTATGGCTATCTGGTGATGCGGCGGCGCATCGGCCATGCGAGGCTCAGTGCAGAGCTCAAGGCAGAAAATCAGACATAGCGCAGCAGAAACTCGCGGTACCAGGAGCGGGAGCGATTCTCTTCGAGAGCGCTTTGTATGAGCGATATAAAGCTTTCCACATCCAGCTCTTTCAAATCTGCCGTCGAGCGAAAGATAAAGGGGATTGCAGTTTTTACTGAATTTTTTTCCCAAAAAAGTTCTTCCTTTAGTTTCTCTCCGGGTCTGATTCCTGAGTAGATGATTTTGATTTCGCTATGCGGTTTCTTGCCCGCCAGAAGAATGAGTCGCTCCGCCAGTTCTGTGATACGCACCGGCTTACCCATGTCGAGCGCCAGAATGCAGTCGCTTTCTTCTTCGAGCGCTGCGGCCTGTAGCACCAGGCGCACTGCCTCGGGTATTGTCATGAAAAACCGTTCCATCTCAGGGTGAGTGACCGTTACCGGGCCCCCGCGCTGTATCTGTTCCCAGAAGAGGGGTACGACCGAACCCGAAGAGCCGAGCACATTGCCGAAACGCACACTCGTGCTCCTCAGCCGGCCCTGCGATTCACGCGCTGTGTTGTAAACCAGGAGCTCCGCCACGCGCTTGCTGATACCCATGATGTTTTCGGGTTGCACCGCCTTGTCCGTAGAGATATTGACCATTCGCACATGCTGCCCTTCGGGCAGAGACGCGGCATAGCGCAGAGCGGCTGATAACAGATGCCAGGTACCAAGGATATTCGTGTCAATCGCCTGCAGGTGGTTTGTTTCCATCAGCGGCACATGCTTGTAAGCGGCGGCGTGAAAGATGAGCTCAGGTTTCTCCTGTGCGATGATGTCGGTAAGGCGCTTCTCGTTACGTACATCCGCGATCGCGCAGAAGACGTTCTCACCCGTAAATTCCTGTTCCAGCTGGTAAACGCCGTGCTCCCATTGGTCGATAAGCGTGAGCCGCGCCGGCTGAAGCGTTGCAATCTGCCGCGAAAGCTCGCGCCCGATCGAACCTGCAGCGCCCGTGACAAGTACCCGGCGTCCCCTGATCGCGCGCTCCACCGGCGCTTCATCCAGTCTTATCTCAGGCCTGCGTATCAGGTCTTCAATGCGCAGGTTCCGGATGTCGGGAGCAAACTGCGCCAGCTTGCGCGGAATTACTTTGTAGGTAAGGCTTAGGCCCGAGAGTTCATCCATAACGCCTTTGAGAAAATCGGGCGTTGCCGGCATGGTGAACCAGATTTCCTTCACATGGTATTTTTCCGCCAGTTGCGGTAGCTCTTTACCAGCGTGTATGCGGTAAGGGCCGAGGTGCGCTCCCACTTTTTGCGGGTCATTGTCAACGATTGCCGCAATTTGGTACTTACCCAGCAGATCCTCTGCGGAGAGGTCCTGCAAGAGATGGTAGGCAACCGTACCCGCACCATAGATCACGATGGGTGTCAGACCCTGCTTCTTGAGTCGGGCTTCAGGGTTGAGGCGAAAATACCAGAACAAGCGGTGGAAGAGCGTCAGCGTGTTTTGCACAAGCCACAAGAGCGCCGCCTCGGGCAGAAAAAACACTCCCTCGCCGATTCCGGTAAGCTGCGTCGCCGCGCAACCAATCAGGGAGACGATTGAGAGTGATCTGAGGGTAAAGAGGTTCAGATATTTCAGATTCGCACGGTAAAGCCTAAGCGCAGCCAAAAGAGCAATTTGCAGGCTGCTAAAGGGCAGCGAGAGCAGAAGATTTTGCCCGGTAAAGTGGAAGAAACCTGCGTAGGCCAGTGAGAGCAGAACGTAGTCCACCAGAAGTGTGACGAGGTAGGGCGTTACGAGCGAACGCATCGGGTCATTTTCTTCTGTGGCCCGCAGCGCACCACAGAAAAATGACCTCATGAAGAAGCCACCGCACTCCCACGACCCGCTTGCAGACCTGCTGCAGGTCGCTCGCGATCTGCGCGACAAAAACGGCGGTTGTCCGTGGGATCTCGAGCAGACTCATGAAAGCCTCGCCAGACACCTGCTCGAGGAGGCCTGCGAGCTCATCGAGGTTATCGAGAACGGATTAACGCCTGATGCAGACGATGCATTCAGAGAAGAGCTGGGCGACGTGCTCTTCCAGGTGGTAATCCATGCGCAACTGGCGGCAGAAGAGGGAAGGTTCACTTTTTCCGACGTCGCCCGCACGATTGCCGACAAACTGATTGCCCGCCACCCACACGTCTATGGCGAGCTTGAGGTCGCAAGTTCTGAGCAAGTACTAAAAAACTGGGAGGCAATCAAGGCTCGCGAACGCGCCCGAAAACAGCAGCGGACATCCTACCTCGACGGGGTGCCAAAGACTCTGCCGGCGTTGCAGCGCGCAGAGCGCCTGGGTGAAAAAGCCGCGCGCACGGGTTTTGATTGGGCAGATGACCGGCAGCTTTGGGAGAAAATTCGCGAGGAGTTGCGCGAGTTCGAATCTGCGAAAAGCGAAAACCACGAGCGGCGCGAAGAAGAACTGGGTGACTTATTGTTTGCCCTTTCACAGTACGCAAGGCGGCAGGGCATTGACGCAGAAGGCGCGCTCAGAAAGTCCTGTGCCAAGTTTGAAAACCGCTTTCGCTATATGGAGCTTCAAGCAGGGGGTCGTGTCGCTGCTGGCGAACAGATTTCCGCCGACGAGTGGGATCGTCTGTGGCAGCAGGCAAAGCAAGAGACAGCCTGTTAATCGTCCTCTAAGCGGTACAACGTGACAATGAGCCTGTAGCCCGATGTATCGAAGGAGTCCTGGACGTTTTTGTCTGCCCATTTCCAGGTGTTTTCCACGCGCGAAAAGGAACCTAGCAGTAGTCCGTCCGCGCCGCACCGCGCCGCTTCCATGCGAAGCCTGCGCAGGATCTCTTCGCGCTCGTAGCCCGAGCCATACTGGATAGTAATTTCACCGAGATAACGGTGCTTCTGCACCGGCAGCGCATAGCCGATCACTATTTCGCGTTCTGTCCGGCGCGGGGTTGCGCAGCCCGCTTCAAAGATCTTGCGGTCGATCGACAGGCAGCCGGATAAAAGTAAAGAAAGCATCGCTGCTTTTTGCCAGGCGCGCATAAGGTTATTCAGACTTTTACTTTGCACATCTGCTCTGTGCCACAGCCTGACAATATGAATAGTGGCCCCGCGCCCGACGACCGGTTACAGAACGCGTGGGATCGCCTCGCAGCGCTCGTCGCGCAAGGCCGGCGCCTTTGGCCATCCGAAAGCGAAAAATTCGCGGCCTACCTCAAAGACGCCACGTTTCTCAAAGGCCAGGCTGCTCTGGTCTTGCAGCCGGAAAGTAGTGATGAGCTGCGCGCGATCGTACTCGAAGCGCGTGCCTTGCGCGAGGCTCTGCCGCAATACAGTCGGGCGCTCTCTCTCACGTTGCGCGGCGGTGGCAGTGGCCTCTCGGGCGCTTGCGTTCCCGACGGCGGCGTCGTGCTCGATCTCACCCGAATGAACAGTATCGTTCACATCGACGAGCAGAACCAGTCGATCACAGCGCAGTGCGGCGTGATTCTATCAGAGCTCAATACCGCGCTCACGGCCACCGGCCTGCGCTACGCGGTTGACCCTTCGTCATCGTCGCTTTGTACTGTAGGGGGCAGCGTCGCTACCAATGCAGCCGGGCCCTCGTCGCTCAAGTATGGTACGACGCGCGCAAACCTCGCCGCACTGACGATTCTTACTCCAGCCGGAGATTTTATCCGGGCCGGCGCTTTGCCAGTGAAAACTTCGATGGGTATTTCGCTGCCCGACCTATTCTGTGGCAGCGAAGGCAGACTCGGCATAATCACCGAGGCCGAGTTTCGTCTGCTGCCTCAGCCTGAAGAGTCGGCGTTACTTGTCGCAGCCTTTGACAGTGAGCTCCAGGCTGCTGAGTTTGTTCTGAGACTCAGGCGGTCATCTCTTCGGCCGGCTGCCATCGAGATTTTAGATTACCGCAGCAGTTCACTGGTGGACTTCCCTCCGGGCTGTCCTAAGGGCGGCGCCCTGATACTCGTGGAGCTCGACGGCACTGTCGACGAGGTTGCCTACGACCTGGGGCGTCTCGAAGCGCTGGCTCAGGGCCACGAATTTGTCGCGGCGCGTGATGAAAAAAGCCGGCGCTCGCTCTGGAACCGGCGCAAGGCTGTGAGCCTCGAGGTCGCAAAGCTGGCGCCGTACCGCATCGGCGAAGACGTCGCCGTGCCTGTTGCCTCGCTGCCTTACGCGATGGAATATGCCCGCGCAAGAGCAGCGGCGCGGCAAGTGGAGACAGCAATCTGGGGTCACGCCGGCGACGGCAACCTGCACGTGAATTACCTGCTTGAAAGCAGCGAGCGACTGCAAGTTGTGTTGGAGCTCATGCGTGATCTTGCGGCAGCAGTAACCAGGCTCGGAGGAGCTATGTCGGGTGAACACGGTCTTGGCCGGCTGAAGCGCGGCATTGCCCGTGAGATCTTGCCAAAGGAATATTTCGGAGCGCAGAGCAGCATTAAGAACGCATTCGATCCGCAGCACCTGCTGAATCCTGCGCTCGAACTGGAGATGAATTGAATGCCTGACTATTTAGCAGAACACAATGCACTGCTGCCCGTTGTACTGGAGGCCGGTAATGCCGTGATGCGTTTTTTCACTCGCGGCAACTATGAGGTGCAGCACAAGGATCCGGAAAATCCGGTTACTGAAGCGGACTTTGCCGCGAACAGAATACTCGTGCGCGCAATCCGGGAGCTCTTTCCGGACGATGCGCTGCTCAGCGAAGAAATCGAACATCCGCAAGAGCGCGGCACGATGAATGCCGAGCGTTCAGAGCGTAAGCGCGTCTGGGTCATCGATCCCATAGACGGTACGCGAGAATTCATCAAGGGCAGGCCATACTTTGCGGTCTCGGTTGGGCTCATCGAACAGGGTCGCGCGGTACTCGGTTTCATCTGTAATCCGGCAGCCGGTTACCTGCTGAGCGGCGGACCTGGACTCGGACTTTTTCGTGAGGGCAAAACCTATAATCCTCCGGTCCGGCCTCCATTCGCGCCGCCCGCAAGTTATCCGCGCATTGTGGTTTCGCGCAGCGAATTTAAAGATAAGCAGATCACACACCTGCAGCAATACTACCCTGATCTCGAGAGCCACGCCATGGGGTCCATTGCTTACAAGCTCGCGCTCGTGGCCGATGGAACTTTTGACCTCGTCATTTCGGTGAAGCCCAAAAACGAATGGGATCTTGCGGGCGGCGCGGCATTACTCGCGGCAGAGCAGCTCGAGCTGCGCGATGGCAGTTATGCGCCGTTCATCTTCAATAAGCCAGCAACGGAAACACTGGGCCTTATCGCGGGAACAAAAGAAGCCTGTCTCTGGTACAGGAGCATACAGAACTCACAAGCTCCCACACCTGAATAGAGACCTTTGAGCGGCAGAGTCGCGGTCAGTGCGGTTTCCGCTACCTGCTGTCTGTTCCTTTTCCAGGCGTCTGTCAGACAGCTTTGTTCTTTTTAAAAAAACGGTAATAGGTGACTTCGAGAAACCAGTAGATAACCATGAAGAATCGATGCCAGCGGTAGGGTTTATTGATCGTGCGCCATAACCAGGTGTACCCTGCAGACGCGATGAACGCAGGCGCTTTCTTGCGTGTGCCCGCAAGCGTATCGAAAGCGCCGCCGACATTGACGACGATCAAATCGCCCAGCTGGCTGCGGTTTTGCTCAATCCATTTCATACCGCGGTGGTATCCCATACCAACAAAGAGTATGTGTGGATCAGTTTTGCGAACCGCTTCGAGCACGCGCGTTGCCGCTTCGCCTTTCAGATAGCCGTGGTGTCTGCCAACGATCCGCAGACCGCTGAACGAGCGGCGGAAGTTGGTGTAGAGTTTTTCCAGCACTTCGTCGCGCGAGCCGAGCAGGAAAACAGTATATTCTTTCGCGTGTGCGATGCGTATCAGGTTCATCGCGTAGCTCACCGTTGAGATCAGTTCTGGCAACGGTTGGCCGAGCGCCCTCGACATATAGAGCATGCCCGAACCATCGGCCAGGTTGATGAATGACTGGTTGGCCATCGCGAGCATGCGCTTACGGAAACGAACCCAGACGTAGCGATAGGGGTCAAAGGGAAACACGAGCTGCGGGCCAAACTGGCCGGTGGACTTGCTCTTTTTTTCCCGCATCAGGTCGAGCGTATGGATCGAATGGGCGACGAGATCGGCCGAGGTCGCCTGGTAAAAGGGTATCTTGCCGAGTATCACCTTGCGCGCCGGTAGCGAAGAGGTGTCGATATTCTTGTATTCGAGAATGGGATCTGAGTCGTCTTTATTAGTTAATACAGGATCGAGGGCGAAATCGTTTCTCACCGGGTTACCTCCCTACAAGTAAAGAAGCAATTAAAGAAGAAATCCTGCGTACTGCTCTTGCAATGTCCATGATTATGTCGCCTGTTTGCAGACCGGCTGTTCAAACAGCCTGTCAATACATAAGTCTCCCGGCGAGAAAAATGCTTCAGCCTTTTTTGGGCCGCGACGATGATAACTTCAAGGCCAAGGATGGCCTGACAATGGCCTGGCCATGTCCCCATGGGGCGGGCAGGTAAACACGTTACAAGGAAGTAACTATGGCTCGCAGACTCGCGAATAAGGGCAGGCGTAATTTGCCCAAAACTACAGAACTCGGCCGTCGGTCGTTTTCTTCCACTGAAGCGCGCATTCATGAATACAAGATCCGCATACGGGATCGCGATTATCTCGACTTCGCCATCGACCGTATAGCCATCGAGCTGACGCATTTTCTCACGAAGTAATGCAATCGGCGCTTTTTGAAAAGGTCCGTGCGCGCAGCACGCTCTTTCGACCTTCGCTGCCGTCCAAGGACGACGCCGGGCGGTTTATTGCTGCATTGCTCGAACTACTCTTTGCCGGCAGTCACCTTACCCGACTGGATGACCCTGCGGCCTGGGTCGCGGAGCTCAATGCGCTACAGCTGAAACTTCAGCAATTGCTGCTGCCATTCGTTGAATCAGAAAATCGGGCGAATGAAATCAGCTCTGATTTTTTTCACGTACAGCTTCCGGAGATCTATGAGATACTTTGGCAGGATGCCGAGGCCGCCTATGCAGGCGATCCGGCTGCGCAAA
Organism: uncultured Turneriella sp.; assembly: GCA_964408405.1. Classification (GTDB taxonomy): domain Bacteria; phylum Spirochaetota; class Leptospiria; order Turneriellales; family Turneriellaceae; genus Turneriella. Next base: position 4,836 of record CAYOZO010000012.1, on the reverse strand, counting down.
ACCTGCAGGAAGTGGTGCTTGCCTATCCGGGTTTTTACGGCGTGGCAGCTTACCGCATAGCCCATTATCTGCATAACCTCGCAATTCCCACGCTTCCCAGACTACTCAGCGAGCACGCCCACGAAAAAACCGGCATCGACATCCATCCAGGGGCAAGAATTGGCCGGTCGTTTTTCATGGACCATGGCACGGGCATTGTAATTGGCGGTACTTCTGTGATCGCAGATAACGTCAAAATCTACCAGGGTGTCACGCTGGGAGCTCTGTCGGTTGACAAGAGCCTGGCTAGCACGAAGAGACATCCCACGATTGAAGAGGGCGTGGTTATCTACGCCGGAGCCACGATTCTGGGAGGCGATACCATTATTGGCCGATACTCCGTTATCGGCGGCAACACCTGGATCGTAGAAAGCGTACAGCCGTACTCAGTGGTTTACAACAAGAGTTCTATCCGCGTCAGGCCCGCGAAAGAAATGTCGGATGTCATCGATTTTACGATTTGATGAGGTTCGGCTCGTTGGCGTGCTGCCGAATTGCTTGCCGTGCATGATGGGGTAGTCAGTCTGACCCGATGAAAATTCACCACCTGCAGACAGGCACATTTTGCCCTTTCGGAGGGCCGCTGCTGCATGACCGCGGTATCGGTGGCGGCGCGGCGCACCTGCTTTGCCATTCGCTGCTCGTCGAAACCGACGACGGGCTTGTGCTCATTGATACAGGATTTGGCACCGAGGACATCGAAAATCCGCATGAGCGCCTCGGCACCGCATTTCTCACGCTGGTGAATGCACAGCTCAAACCCGAACTCACAGCGGTGCGGCAGATCGAGGCTCTGGGTTTTAGTCGCAACGACGTCCGGCACATCATACCGACACATCTCGACCTTGACCACGTCGGCGGCCTGCCGGATTTTCCCCGTGCCAAAGTGCATGTGTATGAAGATGAATACCTCGCCGCAATGGAGCCACGCACATTCAATGAGAAGCAGCGCTACCGCGCGGCGCACTGGCGCCATGGAGTTGACTGGCAGCGTTACACCCTTGAAGGCGAAGCCTGGTATGGCTTTCCTGCGGTTCGCTCGCTCATTGGCGCTGGCAAAGACGAAATTCTGCTTGTACCAGTGACCGGGCATACCCGCGGGCATTCGGCAATAGCTGTGCACGGTGAGAATGGCTGGCTCTTGCACTGCGGCGATGCATACTTCCACAAGGGCCAGGTCGATATCGCGCATCCGCATTGCCCGGTTGGTCTTGAAGTATTCCAGCGGTTGATGGCGGTGGATAACGATGCGCGCCTTGAAAACGTCGAGCGTTTGCGCGCGCTGCGTATGGAACATGGCCATGATGTGACGCTTTTTTGCGCGCACGACAAAGACGAATTCGAGCAGCTCGCGGCCAAAGCAGCAGTATGAGTGCTTTCGGCGCCACTCTACAGCGTTCGGTAAACGCGTTCTTCAAGCGTCATCTGCCGAATTCAGGCTTCACCAGGTTTCTTTTGGGTGTAAGCGAGTATTACTACTTCACGCGCCAGGTTTTTCGCTCAGCCCTGCAGCTGCGCGGAAAACATCTCGATACGTTTGTGCGCGTTGTGATTAACCAGGTGCGTTTCACTGGCTCACAGGCATTGCCGATGCTCTCGCTGATTGCTCTTTCTATTGGTGGCACCACCATTATCCAGGCGACGACGTTTTTGCCCAAACTCGGGCAGGATAACTTCATCGGCAACCTGCTCAAGCTCGTGATTGTGCGCGAAGTAGGGCCGCTCATTACCGCGATTATCGTACTCGCGCGTTCGGGGTCTGCGATCACTGCTGAAATGTGCACGCAGAAAATGCACCGCGAAATCGATGCGATGGAGATGATGGGCATCAATCCACACCTGATTATGGTTCTGCCCCGGCTTGCGGGGGGGGTGATTTCGGTCGTGCTGCTGATCATCTACTTCGACGTGATCGCCATCATGGGTGGATACCTGCTTTCCATGACAGTGACTTCATTCCCTTTTTCAACGTTCGTCGATCACCTGGCTCGCTCCATTTCGATGACTGACCTGTTATCGACACTCATGAAATCTGTACTTTCGGGAATCGTCATTCCGCTGACCTGTACGTACTACGGGTTCAAACCGCAGTCGCTCTTCCAGATTCCGATCTTTGTTTCCAAAGCCGTGATTCGCTCGCTGTTCATCGTTTTTCTCTTAAACGCGTTCGTTTCGGTCCTTTTTTACTTGTAGGAGCTCATGCGTTCCTTCTCTTGCCTGCTGCTTCTCGCTTCGCTCGCAGGATCGCTAAGAGCTGCAGCGCCCGCGCGTTTTGTACCGGCAGATACCGTGCAACCGGCGCCTGCCTGGCAGCTGGCAGCAGTAGATTTTCTTTTGCCGGGTTATGGCACGTTCCGGCAGGGTGAAACCGGTTATGCGGCGTTTTACTTCGCGAGCAACCTTGTGAATCTATCGTTAGTGTACCTGGCCTGGCGCAACTGGCGCTTTTATGAATCAGCCTACGATGCTGCTTCTCTGCGCCAGGCCACAGAACCCGATACCCTTTACTTCAGAGATCCCACTGGTGGTAGCGACTACCTGTCACTGCAGGATATTCGTAACCGGGCAGAACGCGGGCAGTTGTTTTTTGCGGTATCGATTACGGCGAATGTTGCGCTGCGTTTGCTGAGCGCCACGCATACCTGGAGTCTTGCCGATGCGGCGCGCCGCCAGGCAGGCCCGCGTTACGAGTTTTACCCCGATGCCGCAGGTGGCTTTGAGGCACGGGGACGTTATTGTTTCTATTTTTGATATTCTGATTGTGCAACAGCCACCCTTTGATTGACTCATGGGGAAAGGTCTTTCGTCATGCTGAGCATGTCGAAGCATGGCATCGTGTCACTCTTCGACGGACTCAGGGAGACGTTTGTTTCGTCGTGCTGAGCCTGTCGAAGCACGCGTCGAGTCACCCTTCGA
>CAYOZO010000012.1:271-1781 GCA_964408405.1 uncultured Turneriella sp. | reverse complement strand
GGGTGACGTTTGTTTCGTCGTGCTGAGCCTGTCGAAGCACGCGTCGAGTCACCCTGCGATGAACTCAGGGTGACGTTTGGTTCGTCGTGCTGAGCCTGTCGAAGCATGGCGTCGAGTCACCCTTCGATGAACTCAGGGTGACGTTTGTTTCGTCGTGCTGAGCCTGTCGAAGCGCGGCGTCGTGGCCACCCTTCGACGGACTCAGGGTGACGTTTCTTTCGTCGTGCTGAGCCCGTCGAAGCATGCGTCGTGTCACGCTTCGATTAACTCAGGGTGACTGAGCATCACTGATTATTCTTCGCGTTGATCGCCATCTTCGTGTAGTACGCCTTCACGTCGTGCCATGGCTGGCCCATGTAAGAAAAGTTCGTCGCCTGTATGTGGTCGACGCCGGTTGTCAGAATGCTGTACGAGGGACCTCCCATCCAGGTGCCCCACTTCTGCGAAGACAGCGGCACCACGCCGTCGTTCTCGCCGCCCTGGCCATTAAAGAGCCCGCCGGTCCAGGTGATCGGGAAGACCAGGCCCATCAGCGGGTGCTGAACCAGGTCGGGTAGGGTCACGCGCGAACCGTACGAATAGTATTTTACCCCGGCCATGTTCGGGTTTGCCGCGTTGAGGGCGTTCACGCCCGACCGGTTGAGCGAGGCAGTCATGGCTTTGAGATCCTGCTGCGTTTTTCCGTAGACCAGCTTCGAGAGAGCGTTAACCAGGACGTTAACAGTAGGCTGCAGCCAGGAAGGAATCACAGCAAGGGTGAAATCCGCCACCGGGGTACCCTGGTTAACCCCATTGACGGAGGTCATCGTCGAAACTTTCGATGCCATACCGAGCGAGCTGATCATGTAGTGTGACACCAGGGCTCCCTGCGAGTGCGCAATGATATGCACCTTCGAGTAGCCGTTCGCAGCCATCCACATGTTAATGAGGTTTTTTTTGCTCAGTAGCTCGGTTGGGCACCGACTGTATGGGGCTTGTGCCGGACGTCAGTACAGCTGCCCCCTGGCTGCGCAGGTGTTCGTCCATGCAGCCCTAGTACTTGATAAGAGCGCCCACAAGGCCCTGCGTAGCGTCAAAACCGAGAATGCCGTGAGAAAGCACGATCGGGTAGCTGCCTGCCAGCGGTTTCGAGGTACTGCCCGACCCGGCAAATAGGGGCGAAAGTAGGAGTGATGTTAGTAATACGGCAGAAATAGCGAGTTTCATTAGTTCTCCGGTCACGCCTTACTCGGGCAACCCCGTGATTAATTAATAAAAGACACTGCTATGTTTGCAGCGCCAAAAAATGTGCAGGTCTTCCGCACCGCACAAACAATCAACACTTGTTTACTTTTTTTGGCACCATAAACTTCCGATGGATATATAGTTGTATGCAGGGTTAATGTGGCCCGAGGTATGTGCACGCGTGCGATAAGTGAACGTCGTGCATTTACCCCGGTTCACGTCTAACCCTAGATGAGACAAATGCTGCAGGAGACAACAATGAGCAAGTTTAAGAGGTACCTGAAGG
>CAYOZO010000012.1:0-213 GCA_964408405.1 uncultured Turneriella sp. | reverse complement strand
CGTCAAAGACCAAATTCGCGCAAAATATGGAAAATGACGCTGGTAAGCCGGCTCCCACCTATGAAGAGTGGGTAGCCTTGGTAGGTCAGGAAAAGGCCGACCAGCTTTATGCCGGCATTGGCCAGGACAGCCTCAATTTGCTCGCTTATGGCATTGGTCAGTCTAACATGGTGCAGCTGATTAACGGAATTACAGATAGTGCAAGACTGGTGA
>CAYOZO010000011.1:8120-43497 GCA_964408405.1 uncultured Turneriella sp. | reverse complement strand
CTCTGCAACTGAGCAGCCCCTGGCAGAACCGCTAATAGAAAAGGTATTACGGGCATCAAGTGGCGCCCCTGAAGCCCCTTGGTGAAAGGAAAACCGACTGGTGTGAAGGTAACGTACATAACGAGGCTGAGCAGCAGCATCACTGCCAGAGCTGTTCCTGCAAAGGAAAGGCGCAGAATCCTGCCTTGCGGTGCATCTGCCGGAGTAATGAGCAGGATCAACACCGAAAGCGCGAAATATCCGACATACCAGGCGAATGGCATGATCACGCTCAGCCAGCCAAATACGCCGAAATAGGTTACTGCAATTTTTGCGGCGTTATCGATAAACCCACGGATCACAGCCAGCGCAGAAGTAACGGGATGTGAGAGCATAAATTGAACCTGCTTCCCGGGATCCATACCATAGATTTCGGTGCTGTAATAATCGTGTCGCACAGCAAAGTTCCAGAGCAAAACGAGAGCAAAGGCAATGCCGATAGTGAGCGCAACTTTGGTATAGACTACGCGATTTCTGCTCTTCTGCGCAACAAACCCCAGCAAGAGAAGGAATGGAAAATAGACCGATTTCGCCGAGCCGAAGAGGATAGAAACAACAGCCAGCAACCAGTAGTTTCTGGATGAGAAAGCCGGTATTTCGAGCGCTGCGAGCAGCCACTGGTAGTAGATGAATGATAGGACAATTACGAGAGCATCGCCCGAAACCGATGCGAACAGATGAAAAAGCATCGGCAGTGTGGCCAGTGCAAACAGGCGTAGATTTGCTCTTGGGTCTATTCTCAAGATGCCGAATAACAGAAAATAACAGAACAAGAAGTTTGCGGCCCGCGCTGCATAGAGCCAGATTGCAGGCTCATCGGTAAAGAGCCGTGTGACCCAGACTCCAACCACCTGTGGCGCATAAAGAAAAGGCACGTGCATTTGCAGACTACCGCGGTCAATTTCCCAAAAGCATGTGCCCGGCTTACGGACCGCCTCTGCGTTCAGCTGCCGAAATGACTGCCATTCATACTTTCCCTCCGTGCGAAACTCAACGCTACGGGGCATTTTTTCCATAAGCCAGGCGGCAGAACACGGAATGCGATAACCCATGCGAGCTTGCTGCCTCTCGGCCCGCAAGTGGCCGTCAGCAACTGCCAGTGTTCTGCCAAAGTGCATGTATTCATCCGGCACCTGAAACGGAGGCACCAAAAACAGATACCCAAGACCAAACGCAAAAAACACAAGGCGAATTGACCAAAGCATGGCAGCTGGCTTCTATGTGCCTTGCATGCTACCCGTCAAATCGAATTGGTTGAAATATGCCGCCAGAACAAATGCCATAAATGACTTTACGTCATGCGCAGAGCACGGGAAATTTTGATGAGTCTAAATTCAACTGCAAGAGTCAGATGCACTGGTACGCAATTTATACAAGGCCCCGGTCAGAAAAGAAACTTGCCGAAAATCTGGCAAAACTCGGCATCGAGCACTACCTCCCCCTGCTGCGCACGCGCAAGAAATGGTCAGACCGTTACAAGTGGGTCGAAGAGCCACTATTTACCTCTTATGTATTTGTGCAAATCGACTTCGAGCGCGATGCGTTGCGGGTATTGAAGCTGCCGCAGGCAGTGTATTTTGTCAGCACAGAGGGAGCTCCCACTGTTATCGGGACAGACGAACTCGAGCTGTTGCGAATTGCCGTTGAAAATTACGCCGAATCGCTGGTAATCCGCGACACCTCGGCGCTTGCAGCGGGCGAGACCGTGCGCATCACGGACGGCCCGTTTGCGGGCAAAGAGGCAGTCATCGAGCGCATTCAGGGCAAGACACTCGTCGTGGTGGCCTTTCCCGCGCTCAATAAGTCGGTGCAGGTCGAGATTCCGGTGGAGAAGCTGGCAAAATTGTAATTTGCTTGCCCGCACAGGAGCAATCCCATACATGTTCAATCGTTGAACACGTCAGTGTTCACACCGCACCATAGCAATCTGTCAGCTGTGACTGACCCGGCGAAGCTATGAGTTAGTCGCCCAACACAGGCGGCGTAGCCGCCTGTGTTGGGCTATAAATGACCGACGAACTACAACACAAGCTTTTCAAAATGATTGCGCAAAACCCGAATATTAACCAGCGGGAATTGTCGCAAAAGTTGGGTATTAGTCTCGGCAAGGCAAACTACTGCCTCAAGGCGCTGATTGAAAAAGGCTGGGTCAAGGCGCAAAACTTCAAGAACAACAAGAACAAGCTGTCTTATATGTACCTTCTTACCCCCAGCGGCATCGAAGAAAAGGCGCGTGTGACGCTACGCTACCTCAGGCGCAAGATGCAGGAATACGACGAGCTCAAGGCGGCGGTCGAGGAGTTGAAGAGGGAGGTGGGGGAGATTGCGTGATGGAGCGCAGATTTTCGCTCGCTTAAGACTGCTCTGTACAATTAGCATCCCTTGCGCTTGAGTTTTCGCCCAAGTTTATCATGAAAGCCTTACTCAATTTCTTTCGAACGCTTTATCTCCGGCGTGAAACACTTTGGGCGCTTGCCTGGCGCGATCTCAAAGTGCGCTATATCGGTTCGTATCTCGGTTTTCTCTGGGTGTTTATCCAGCCTGCAGTGACTGTGCTGCTTTTGTGGCTCATATTCGACATTGGTTTTCGCAGTAAACCCGTCGAAAACCTCCCTTTCTTGATTTGGCTCTTAACTGCCTATATACCGTGGCTCTTCATTGCCGAATGCCTGGTCACTGGAACCACCTCGATTCGGGAAAACAGTTATCTAGTGCAAAAAATTGTATTCCCGGTATCCATTTTACCCGTGGCTAAACTTTTGACAGCGCTCATTATCCATAGTTTCCTGCTCGTAGTCTTGCTGGCCATTCTCGTTCTCTACGGATATCCGCCGGATTGGTATGCACTGCAAATTCCCTATTACCTGTTTTGCGCAACACTCGTGCTTTTAGGTGCTTCATGGTTTAGCTCGGCGGTCAATGTATTCATACGCGATTTAGGCCAGGCAATCCAGGTGCTCGTACAGTTCGCGTTTTGGGCAACTCCCGTATTTTGGAGCGCCAAAATGCTACCAGAGAAGTACCATCCGTGGCTCAACCTCAATCCGTTTTATTACATTACCGAGGGCTATCGGAATTCGCTGATCTATAAACGCTGGTTTTGGGAGCTCGATACGACATTCTATTTTTGGCCGCTTGCCATTTTCGTTTTTTTTGTGGGAGCATATTTTTTCAAGAGGCTTAGGCCGCATTTCGCGGATGTCCTATAAGACAGAAAAAACTCTCGCAGTGCATGTATTGCACCGTTAGATTTCGAGCATGATTACCATTCAAAGGATACACCTGCGCAATTTTACGGTTTTTTCCGAAGCCAAGGTAAAATTCGCCGAGGGGCTCAACATCATCATCGGTGAAAATGGTGCCGGCAAGACTCACCTCTTGAAGATACTCTATATGCTGCTGAGTCACAGCCACAAGATGGGGCAACAAAAGCGACTAACCAAAGCGCTTCAACAGCAGCAGATCGCTAGATCGTTGGTTGATATTTTCCGCCCGGATGGCCTAGGGCGTCTTGTGCGACGACAGCGGGGGCGCGAGCGTTGCAACATTGACGTGAGTTTTAATAGTAAGGCACATGATCTTCCCTCTAGATTTGCCACCAACAGCCAAGCAGAAGTGGAGCTGATCAAGCCTCCCAGTAAGTTCACCGATGATGCTCCGGCGTATTTACCCACAAAAGAGCTCTTATCCATTTATCCGGGATTCATACCGCTTTACGAAAACAATCAACTCGAATTTGACAGAACGTGGTTCGATACCTGCGTTCTCTTAGGTCAACCCCTGCCGCGGGGTCCGAAAGCAGAGGAAGTTCAAAATTTCCTGAAGCCAATAGAAGAAGTGCTCGAAGGCTCGATTGTTTTGGATGGTAACGGCCGGTTCTATTTACGTCGGGCTGGTTTGGGCACCATCGAAATGCACCTTTTGGCAGAGGGATTGCGTAAGTTCGCGATGATTGCACGACTCATAGCTACCGGCACACTTCTGGAAAAAGGTTATTTGTTTTGGGATGAACCGGAAGCAAACTTGAACCCTAAATTGGTGCGCGCGGCGGCAAAGGTGATAGCAAGCCTTGCCGCCTCTGGAGTGCAGATATTCATTGCAACGCATAGCCTTTTTCTCTTACGCGAACTGGAAATTCTGCGCCATGAGCAGCAAAAGTCCAGTTATGACCAGACTTACATAGGCCTTGCTGTAAGCAAGGCTAAAGATGATACGCGTGAACTCGCGATAGAAACAGCTGAAAGTCTTTCAGGTATTAGAACAATTGTTGCGCTCGAAGAAAGTTTGCAGCAATCGGATCGCTACATGAAGATATCGAACTTTTAATGCCTCAAATAACGAATGTCGATGGGTTTGATTATAAGTTTCCTGCAGGTTGGAAAATTTCCCGTTATGACCAATGGACTTACTATCGCAGCAACAGTGCTTGCGGAAAAAAGGCCGTCGATATACTCGCTATTTCCGATGACCAAACAGGCTATCTAATCGAAATCAAGGATTACTCCCAGGCAAAAGTAGCACCGCCGAGCGAGTTACCACAGATACTGCACGACAAGGTCCTGCACACGTTGGGTATGCTTTTGCCCGCTGTAACTCAGGCAACCCAAGCAGAAGAGAAAAATCTGGCTACACAGTTTCTTAAAAGCAAAACGCTGCACGTAGTATTCCATATTGAACAACCTTCCAAACCAATGCCTGTTATCGATTTAGCCGACATCAAAGACAAGTTGCAACCCTGTCTGCGTGGGATCGATCCGCAGTTTGCAATTGTAGCTATCGGAAGTAATTCGGCGCAAGGCTTGCCGTGGAGATTTCGCCGAACCGGAGGCTCAAAAAAACGTGGCCGAAAATAACTCCGATATCGCCATTCGGGTCAAAAACATCTCAAAGGTCTATCCGCTTTACCAGCGGAACCGCGATCGCCTGCTAGAAGCAATCCATCCCTTGCGCAAGAAATACCACACCGATTTTTATGCACTCAAAGATGTCTCATTTGAAATCAAAAAAGGCGAAGCCGTTGGTATTATCGGCCAAAACGGTAGCGGTAAATCGACGCTGTTAAAAATCATTAGCGGAGTGCTTACTCCCACCGCAGGTTCAGTGGAGGTGAATGGCCGCATCGCCTCGCTGCTCGAGCTCGGAACGGGGTTCAATCCCGAAATGACCGGCATCGAGAACGTTTTCTTTTTTGGCAGTATTCACGGCTTTACCCGCGCGCAGATGGAGCAAAAGCTCGGTTCGATTCTTGCGTTCGCAGATATCGGAGATTTTGTCTATCAACCCGTGAAGCATTACTCGAGCGGAATGTTCGTGCGCTTAGCCTTTGCCTGCGCGATCCACACCGACCCGGAGATTTTGGTGGTCGATGAGGCATTGGCTGTGGGGGATGTATTTTTCCAGGCGAAGTGTTTAGTGTATCTACGACAATTAGCGCAACAGGGCATCACGATGCTATTCGTCAGTCATGACATCAACACCGTAGTTTCGCTCTGCCAACGAGGAATTTTACTGGAAAAAGGCAAAATGCTTCGCCAGGGTACAGCCAAAGAGATCGGTGACTACTATTATGCCATAGCGCTGCAGCGAAAATCCGAGCTTCTCGACCGTGAGGAGCGACAAGAAAAATCCACAGTACCCAACGAGCCGGTTCGGCCTATAGCTGATTCGGGCGGCCTGATCTTTGGCCTGGAGCGTAATTGGTTGCGTGAGGCTTGGTTAGAAAACTCCAACGGTGTCGCGATCAAAGAGCTGAACTTTCTGGAAGATTACGCAGTTTGCTACAAGGTTTTCGCGCAGCGAGATCTGACGAACGTGTCGTTTGGTTACAGGATTTATAACCAATATGGCGTGGATATCACAGGTACCACAACGGCCATTGAGGAAGATTGTGAGCGACATGTACAGACCGGAAGGACTTATACATGCAGGTTTCGCGTGCGCAATATTTTAAGCCCCGGTAATTATGTTGTCGCTGTCGGGCTCGAGAAAATTGCCGAACGGAATCTACACCATTCGGTCATTGAGGTGAATATGGCAGCGATAGAATTCGTTGTCAAACCACCATTAGACAGGCGGCGGGTGCCCCTTTCGAAAACGGTGGTCGACGTTTTCAGAACGGAGATATTTGATGAGTAGGCGACCGAATAAGAGACTAACAGTCCTCTTCGGCGCTGGGGCCGATAGGAATTTTCATAACTCAATTCCATTAGGCGTCGAGTTGACATTAAGAGCGTTTGCCAAGTCAGAAAGCTTGTCAGAAATCGACGATTTTAAGGATATAAGGGAAAAAATTGAGTCGGTAATCAAATCTAAACTGAAGTACAATTTCCAATGGCAAAATAAGGTTAAGCAAATTTTAAAGGCTAATTTAATTGGAACTCGAAATTCATTTAACCTGGATTTCTTCAAACGTTTATTGAAAAAACCGGGGGTATCCAGTGAATTTCGTCAGGCCGTTTTAATGACCATTCTAGCTTTCTGGGGTAAAGCGACATTACTGCAAACCTATAACAATCTCGAAAACTCATTTCAGCAAATAATCGGTCATGTTGGAGGTATTTCAAACATTCAAGACATTTTTACTATGGAGTTCAATGTCGAAAAAAATTTTGAACAATCCATTATACAGTTACTTTCCACAATCATTTACGATCCCCACATTGAACCAGATCTACTAGCATTTATTGAGAGATTTTTTTTCTTCGATACAATATATGACGAAGCCCTGACTGACCTTTTGCTTGAGGACAAAACTTCAGCTAAGTGGTCACGAGCGCTACATTTTCATTATGCCCTCGAAAATGCCGCAAGAGATTTTAACCATGATATCATTAACCATAATGAAGATAGCTATTATCATTTTATGAAAGACATTTCGAAAAAATGGAGTTGTGATTTCTTTACTCTAAACTACACAAAACACGTGCAAAAGCTGCTACCTGATACAGTTTATTTGCATGGTGAGTTATTGAAGTATGTCGATCTAACCTGTAGATCTCTTAAAGTTAGCTGGGCGGATTGCCATATACCCATACCGGCGATCACCTCGATGACATCGACAAAGCCCATTGTAGGCCCTTACCAGATTGACAGGCTTTACAAATTTCAGGAGTCCTTACGAAACAGTGAAATCTGCCTCATCTACGGTTACGGATTTACCAACCAAGATTCACACATAACTAACGCCATCATTGAAGGCGGACAACAGAAAAAGTTGAAAAAAATTGTAATCGTTGACAAAAAGGAATCTCTTATTGATAAGTATGATTTTCAGCGAGTTAAGCAATGCATAGCCACAGTCGTGTTCAAAATCATCGACTACGATAGCAAGCATGTTTTAGAGAGCATAAAACAGGAGCTTGAGAATGAATAATACATTGCCATGAGTTGGCCTGACTGAGGCTGCAGGATCCATATTCCCATTTTAGAAGGCAGACTGGTGCCTGTTTTGATTGGAGCTATGAGAGCTTCTATGCATTCAGTAAAAACAATACCAGATGGAATTCGAAATAAGTTGCAGAGCGTTAAATACCTTTTGTGTGCATTTATCAGCAGAATGCCCCACTCATGACCGTAAATCGTCAGGATATGCACGAAAACATTGTTGTTAGCAGAACGATAAGGCAGACTGACATCACCAATTTTGCTACCTTGTCTGGCGATTTTAATCCGATTCATATCGACCCAGAATATGCCGCCTCTACACGCTTTGGAAGACCCATTGCACATGGCATGTATTTGGGCGCCTTAATCAGCGGGGTTCTCGCAACGGATTTGCCTGGGCCGGGGGCCATCTATATAAGTCAAGACCTTCGATTTCTCAAGCCTGTTTTCATTGGAGATACCGTTAAGATTGAAATCAGTGTGATCAGCTACGAGAATCCTGACAAAGTGCATCTGCGCACGCAGATCCGTAATTTTGCAGAAGAACTGCTTGTGGATGGTACAGCTACGTTAAAAGTACCGAAATCCAAGTGAACACCATACATCCGACCGCTATCCTAGAAGGTGATATTCAGCTCGGAACTGGTAATAGGATATTACCCTATTCAATTCTATATGGACCACTTACAATTGGCAACGATAATGTAATCGGACCCCATGTAATTATTGGCGCACCGGGACAAGATACGAGAAATCGCTACTACGAAAGCGCCGAAAAACAAATTTCTATAGGTAACAGAAACATAATTAGAGAGTTTACCGCCATTCATAAACCATGTTATGAGGAGCTTACCGCGATTCACGATGACGTTTACATCATGCAGAGCGTGCATATTCCACATGATGCTATAATTGAATCTGATGTCGTAATCACGCCGATGGTAGCTTTCGGTGGGTTGACACGCATTTTGACAGGCGCAAATATCGCTCTGGGTGTTCAAGTACACCAACGCACTGTTATCGGTCAATATTCCATAGCTGGAATGGGAGCATCAATCGTCAAGAACGTCAAACCGTTTTCCCGTATAGTTCCGGGGCAACCCATTTCTGTAAACGCCTACGCAATTAAGAAATTTAGTTTTGAAGAATACTCAGACGAGATATATAAGTATGTGCACGAATCCATCACGCCCAAGAGTGAACGAATTCTTGCCATTGTTGAACATTACCGGCGTAAACACATCGAATCCGGCCGGGACGAATACTGACCACAATCAACTTTACTGCCCATGCAACCTACCCGCATCAAACTTCCCATCATCCACGACGCTAGAGGCAATCTGACGTTCATAGAGAATAACCGCCATATACCTTTCGAAATTAAGCGAGTTTACTACCTATACGACGTTCCGGGCGGCTCAGAGCGCGCAGGTCATGCCCACAAAGAATTATACCAGTTGATGATTGCCATGTCAGGCAGCTTTGATGTGCATCTCGACGACGGCAAAACCAAAATGACCCACCACCTAAATCGTTCTTACGAAGGGCTCTTGATTCCGCCTATGCATTGGCGGGTGCTCGATAACTTCTCGTCCGGTGCGGTATGCCTGGTGCTTGCGAATGACTATTACAACGAGTCCGATTATTTTCGCGACTACGAAGAATTCCTGAAACATCTGTGAGCCAACCAGCGTTCTACGATTTGAAGGCGGTACATGCGCCAATCGCTCAGGAAATTGAGCGTGCCATCAACACGGTAGTGCACCGTGGCCATTTTGTGGATGGCCCGGAACTTGCGGCCTTTGAAAATGAATTCGCCAAATATATTGGCACAAAGCATGCTATAGGCGTCAATAGTGGTCTGGACGCCCTTGTACTTTGTCTTGCAAGCCTGGGCATCGGTGTCGGTAACGAGGTGATCGTTCCTGGCTTTACTTTCTATGCAACATGGCTCGCCGTACATCGCGTGGGAGCGATCCCTGTGCCCGTCGATGTTCTGCCAGAAGCAGCAAATATCGATGCGACGAAAATCAAACCTGCGATTACTAAAAAAACTAAGGCTATTATACCAGTGCATCTCTACGGGAATCCGGCAGATATGCCAGCAATATTAGAGGTCGCAAGGGAATATGAATTGTACGTAATCGAAGACAACGCGCAGGCAGTAGGCGCTGGCATTAATGGCAAAAAGACCGGCAGTTTCGGCCGCGTCAACGCCACGAGTTTTTATCCCACCAAGAATCTCGGAGCGTTAGGCGATGGCGGAGCAATCACGACGGATGACGACAATTTGGCAATAAAGGTGCGAAAATTACGCAATTATGGTTCAATAGAAAAGTATAAACACGAGATGCCCGGCTTTAATACTCGGCTAGATGAAATTCAGGCTGCTATCTTAAGAGTCAAACTCCGGCATCTCGATCGTTGGATCGCGGAAAAGCGACAAATCATTGCAAACTATTCTGATTACATGCCAGATATTCCCCTGGATAAGCTGCAAATGATTAAATATTCGGCCGAATCAGCGCCCCATATTCTGGCATGCTGTGATAAAGAGAACTTGCTAGCAAAATATACATGGCCGCGGCACTATCCCTATTACTTCGCTGATTTTGCAAAACAATTTGGTGCTAAAGGAATTGATTTACCTGTATCTCAAAATCTGAGTAAATACGAGAGAAGCTTGCCCCTCTATAATGGAATGCTCCCATGCGCTTAGAAGGGATTAGTTTCCTTGTTCCCATATACAATCATGAAAATTATGTAAGGGAGTGTATTGAATCGATCGCGCGACTCAAATATCGACCTATTGAACTTCTCATGATCGACGATTGCTCCTCGGATCGATCATACGAAATGGCTCAACGGGCATTAGATGAAATAATTCGTCCGTTGAACATGCGCTATCTCCTTTTGAAAAATGCCAAAAATTTAGGACCCGGTGCAAGTCTTAACAGACTGATTCCCAAAACCCGGCTATCGCACGTTATGGCAATTGCTTCTGATGATACCTACCTGCATGAAAATCTCGACCGGATACTCTTGAGATATCACGGTATGGTATTGCAATGGCTTGTTGCTCAAGGATTAGTAAGCGGTACAAACAACGTGGTCCATCCACCGGAAGTTTACGACTGGATCAAGAAAGGGCCGCAATTTCTCTTGAAGCATTTATATACGCGCGTAGGTTTCATCTTTATCCAGGCCAGCATCATCGACAGGCATTTGCTTCAACGGGTGGGGGGCTGGGATGAAGATCGGGAAAACTCTGAGGATTGGTCGCTGACCATCAAGCTAACCCGCGAGCTATTGCGGCGCAATAAAAAAATCCTTGTCTCAAGCGAGCCGATATTTCAGTATCGCCAGCATGCTGCAAATTCTTACAAAAATGCGCGCTTGCAAATTACTCGCATTGTGAACTGCATTGACAAGTATATACCAAAGGAATATGGGACTTCGCTAAAAAACGCACTTTTTGTCGAGTACTATGCAAACTTGCAGCAGCATATCATTCATTTAGAGCATGAGTTGCAGACCATGCATAACACACTGGCCTTTAAAATCATAAATTCGATTCGTAAGCTGATGTCTCGGCTTTATGCCATGCTGCATACAGAGCGTTCGATTGAATAGGATAGACATTTAACAGGCAGGTGCTAAATGTATAAATTTTATCCGGAGATGCTTGAAGCAGCGACGCTCCCCCCGAAAGATCTTGTCGCTTCTGCCTGGCTGGAACATATACCATTCGCATTCGCAGCTACCGCCCTTCTCAAGCCGCAAATTTTCGTAGAACTCGGAACACATAACGGCGCCTCGTTCTTTGCCTTCTGTCAGGCGATTGAGCATTTTGGCTTGCCCACAACGGCATATGCGATCGATACCTGGCAAGGTGATGAACATGCGGGAAGCTATGGCGAAGAAGTCTATGCGGGCGTACAGGAAAGAAACCGAAAATACAGCCATTTTGCATACCTCCTTCGACAAACATTCGACGACGCAGTATCCTACTTCCAAGATGGACAAATAGATTTATTGCATATCGATGGGCTTCACACCCTGGAAGCCGTGAAACATGATTTTGAAACCTGGTTGCCCAAACTAAGCGATCGGGGTGTTGTCCTGTTGCACGACACACAGGTTAGAGAACGCAGTTTTGGTGTTTGGCAATTGCTTGAACAACTCTCTAAGAAATATGAGACATTTAATTTTCGACACGGATTTGGATTGGGCATAGTTCTTGTGGGAACGCAGGTACCGGAGGATTTCAGACAATTTGTGGAGGCATTGCGAAGCGACGTTTCACTTAGCAAGTTTTTCGAACAACTGGGTGTTCAAGTGCGATCCAGGTTTAACTTACAGAGGGACCATGCAGAGCTAATCGATCAAATTAATAAAGAACACTCTGAAATTCAAGCGCTGCGCAGCAGCGTATCATATAGAGTCGGTAGAATTATGACATGGCCGTTAAGGAAGATTTTGAGACGCACGTAGATCGGAATCGAGAATATGTTGACTAGCAAGATGTTGAAAAAATACCGTGCTCGGCGTAAATGCCGCGAATTCTTAAAAAAATCTCTTGCCATGCGCTGCTCGATTGGGCGAGGCAATGCGCTCCGCTATTTGCAGCCGCAGACGATTGCAAAATTCTAAGTCAGGTCTGTTTTTTAAAACCTTCCTAGCAAATCATGAAAATCCTAATGCTCATACCCCGCGACGGACTAAGCGGTGGAATCTATGTATCCTATATACAGGCACAGGCATTGTATGAAGCTGGAGTGAATATTCGTCTGTGCTTTGTGCATGAAAAACACATTCCCGGCACATTAAGTTTTCCAAATATTCAGGTTCCCAAAACGTTATATGCCCACGAATTACAAAAACAAGACCACTATGACATGGTCATTGCTACATGGTGGGAAACGTTTTACGATGCCATGCGCATCAACGCCGATCGCATCGTCTATTTCTGTCAAAGCGACGAAAGGCGCTTCTATCCGGAAGGAGATCCAAGACGTGCACAGGTGCACTTCACCTACATACATAGAGATGTTTCCATAATCACCGAGGCAAAATGGATTCGGGCGATGTTTCAGCACGAGTTTGGTATGGAAGCATATTATACGCCAAATGGAATCGATCTCGTGCGCTTTAACCCGAATGTAAAACCGGTATCTCCCCGCTCAGAAAGACCGAGAATACTGATTGAAGGTCCCGGTGACATACCATTCAAGCGTGTTGCTCTGGCCTTCGAGGTAACAAACGCATTTGCCGACGAATACGAAGTCTGGTACGTCAGCTCGACAAAATACATCAACCCGACATGGAAATTTGCGCGCAGGTTTGTCAAGGTGCCTTACAGTGAGATGCCCAGAATTTATGCCTCATGCGATATTTTGGTCAAGCTTTCAGCAGTCGAGGGTTTCTTTGGTCCGCCGCTTGAGATGATGGCTTGCGGGGGAACTGCCGTTGTCTCGAAAGTGACTGGTTATGATGAGTATATCAGAGACGGATATAATGCTTTTGCGGTTCCCATCGATGATATCACCGCAGCAAGAAATCGACTCGAGCGACTGCTGCAAGACGCAGAACTACGGAAAACGTTTTGCCAGAATGGAATCAGGACGGCGCAAAGTCTTGACTGGCATAGGCAAGTACCCAAATTTTACAGAGCCCTCCAAAAAATTCATCGCGACAGACCGCATACACGTCAACAGACCCGGGACTTTGTGCTTAGCATGGCCAAGGCTTTTCCCGAAGAACATTTCAGCACTACGGAAATACGTCTTATACGGGTCGGTAGAAAGCTCAAAAGATTACCAGGCCTTAGGTTAGCTCTCAAGCCGATAAAGCACTTCTTGCAGAAATTTGCGGCAAACGCGGCGAACACTAAACCTCAACCGAGCCATGCAGCGAAAACGGTGTCATCCGAGTCTCCTCGAAAGCTGCTGAAGCGAATCTTCCTATCAGAACTCAAAATAACGTTTATCCGCTATTTGCTCCGCCGTGCCGCCCAACAATTGGATAACATTCCGACCGATGCTATTGCGCGCATACCTTGCGAGGCCGAGCTCCCCATAGTCTTTGTCGGTCAGCCAGAATACTTTTCGAAAGTCTACATGGATGCCATTGTCGACGGATATGGCCATGAATTTCCCATTGACTCGTTAGATCAAAGAAAATTAAGTTCTTTACCAGAATTCGTCCACGCGCATGGCTGCAAAACGGTCATTGTGTTCAGGCCGGAGTTTTTCCATAGCCATGCGCATATTCTACAATATTTAAAGGACATTGGCGTCACGCTGATTGGTTATTCCACAGAACCCATCCCTCATGATCGCCAGATCGGATGGCATCGCGACCAAATCCTGAGGCTAAAAAATCTGCTCCAAGCGAGACATTTGCCTTATGATCATATTGTACATATGGACGGATCTTCTTACGGAACATTAAGTTTCTTTGGTTTCAATAGATTATCCTGCTTTCCATTACCGACGAGCAAGCATATGTATCATTCGTTACCGGATACAAAAAAGAAATATGATGTGCTTTTTTTGGGAAGAAGCACCGAGTACCGCGAATGGATGATGTCTCGCATCAAACAGAAGCTGGATGTACTTCATATCACACATGGTATGTTTTACGAGAGCAATCGATTGATGAACGAATCCCGGATCGTTCTAAATCTGCATAATGAACCTTATCCTAACTTTGAAAACAGAGCTTTTCAGGCGTTGTTTTCTGGTGCAATTCTGGTTAGCGATAAGTTGAGCGGTCCATATTTACAGGCAAATAAGCATTACCATTGCGTGTCAAATCCCGACGAACTCTTGAATATTTGTGAGGATATCCTCGTAGGCACAGCAAAACCCTTAGAGCCTGCTCCGTTAGAACAATATACCATGGAAGCTTTTCTTGCCCATCTTGGTATCGTTGTGCCCAGGCGAAAATCAGCGCTTAAACAGTTACACCCTCGCAAAAGGGTTTTCCAAGCTGGATGATCTGGCAAGCATTTAAGTATGCTTAAGCGTCTTCCCTTACGCACAGCTCATCGAGGGAATGTGCTGCCGCAAAGACACGCCTTTGCAAACTCGGTTGCACTAAAAGCATTCAGTGAGCAATTGAAATCGCTGCAAGGCATTAAGGCCGGCCTGGAACTTGGAGTTTGGAGTGCATGGCCACCAGAGCGAGTGCTTGCTGAACGCGAGGCTTTGAATCTCACTGATCTTGTCACCAATGACTTTGACCCAATCCATCCAGCCGACGTTATCTGTGACATAGCACGAACACCATTCAAAGACAACGCTTTTGTACTAATAAAATCCGATTCGGTATTTGAACACGTAGAAAACTTTCCAGCGGCCATCAGCGAATGCTATCGCATTCTTGAACCAGGTGGACTCTTCATCGCCAATAGCGCGAATTTTTACATGGGTATTTACGTAACTGCCAGGAAGCCCGGAACCATGCGTAAGCGAAGAATTGAGAAGCCTCAAAGCCTTTGGGAAAATCCCAATTGTCCTCACTTAACATGGCTCATTGAGAAAAATGGAAAGCCCAAATTGAGCAAGGGAGCCATCAATTACGGTATCCATAAGACGACCGGTCTGCGATTTATCCGTTATGAGACTCTCAACCACTCAAGGCCAGCCAAAAAGTAAAGGCCGCAGCCATTCAGTTTTACCTGCTGTATATACCACAGCCCATTACGGCTAATGCGTTATTTTTTTCGTGCTATTAATGTCATCTCATGACATGCGTTGAACAAGAAAATGCGGGCTAGTTTAAACGGTATAAGTTTTCTAAGGATCCAGGGGATCCGCATCCAATAGGGCGATGGTTTAAATGAAAAGCTCTCAATCTTAAAAAGGTCATTGAAAATCAAATTTTCCTTAAACCAAAGTTCGGTAAAGAAAATGCTGTGACCTGGGTACATACCTTGCGCAGAATTAGCATAAGGGACCGTACAAATAAATTTCCCCCCGGATTTCAAGACGCGGTGTGACTCTCGTATGATATGCATCACATCCGAATGCTCCAGAAAGTGCGATGATCGTACCTCGTCTATGCTGTTTTCATCGAAAGGTAGGGGATTGTGGTTCAGATCCATGAATATATCCGGTAAGTTGTCTGGCTTAGCGTGTTGCGCTGCAAAACCCACACCGTTATCGATCCCGATCGAGCCCGGATACTTGTAATAACCACACCCCAGATCAACTATGATTTTACCCTCGCCGCGAGCCCTCACCGCAGACATAGCTTTCTTGCGTGCGGCCCTAATCGGTAGATTTTGGGCAAACGACATATTCCTTTTGGCTTGCTTCATAACAACTAACCATATATACATCAGATTTGGCGTAGACAAGTTTTTTACATCTTACACCAGGCGGAGACTAAAGACTTCATGAAAGAGACGAAGAGAGTAATTGTCACGGGCGGCGCTGGTTATATTGGCAGCCACACGACCTTAGAACTGTTTCAGCATGGCTATACGCCAATCATTTTGGATAATTTTGCCAACGCAAATCCTGACATTATTCCAAAGCTCGAAGAACTGTGCAAAGATAAATTGCAATGCATACCAATGGATGTTTGCGATATATCTGCTCTTAGTACTGCATTTAAGGCTCTATCTCCCCTATATGGAATAATCCATTTTGCGGCAGATAAAAGCGTTTACGAATCGGTAAATCATCCTTTGAAATATTACGACAATAACATTCGCAGTCTTATCAGTGTTTTGACTCTTACAAAAGAATTCAACATTCCGCACTTTGTTTATTCCTCTTCATGCACAGTCTATGGTTCAAGCAGCGTACAACCAGTCACCGAAGAATTACCGTACAATTTGGAGACGAGTCCATACGGCCGTACTAAAATCTTTGGCGAACTCATTATTGAAGATTTTGCACCAATAGTCCCAACGACCACTTTTACGATTTTACGATACTTCAATCCGATTGGAAATCATCCTTCTGGCCTAATCGGTGACGAACCTACTGGCGTTCCCAATAATCTTCTGCCATATTTACTGAGAGTAGCCTCGGGAGAGTATGATGAACTCACTGTTTTTGGTAACGATTACGATACGCCAGACGGCACCTGTCAACGGGATTTTATTCACGTTATGGATTTAGCTCGCGCTCATGTAGCAGCGCTTGAACACACGATTCAAAAGAACAATAATATCAGAATATACAACGTTGGAACAGGTAAACCACATAGCGTTCTTGAACTGGTTCATACGTTTGAAACGGTTACCGGCAAGAAAATCAAGTATAAGGTTGGTCCGCGCCGACCTGGCGATGCAGTAAAGATTTGGGCCGAGTGCGATAGAATCAAGTATGAAATCAAATGGGAAGCCAGGCTCTCATTGGAGCAAGCCTTACGCGATGCCTGGGAATTTGAGCAAAAAAGAAAGGCCCGTAGCAAAAGTAATGACAGGGGATAGGTAAATTCGGCAGTTCCAGCAACACTCCACTTTCAAAATTCCCAAATTTTGCAGCGCTGCAACACCATTATAGCTAAAGCTGATATATGACAAGAGCAGAAACATTCCGGAATTATATTAAGTCCAAAAGCCCTTGGAATAAAGCCATCTGGCAATTGACTGTACGGGGCTCGCGAATAATACGGAATCTCGTAGCCCGCAAATTCGTCGTAGGTCATGGCTATGAAATTGGCGCTCAAGATAGACCGATCATTCTTAATCCACGTCGAGCTACTGTCAAATACATTGACATTTGGCCGAAGATCAGCTGTAAGAAGTCCATGGTATTAATCCAAAGAAAGGAGTCCGAGTTGATATAGTAGCAGACGCTGAAAATTTAACCGCCATAGCAGACAGTACAGCCGACTTCCTAATAGCAAATCATGTACTCGAACACTGCGCCAATCCGTTGCAGGTACTCCTGGAATGGTACAGAATCCTTAAACCAGGCGGTCTGCTCTTTATCTCGTTGCCCAATGCCAAGGCAAATGAATACGACTTTGTGCGTCAAGTACCGGAGATCTCACACCTGCTTGAGGACTTTTACGGGAAGAATAACGATATCACCAGCGAACATTTCGAAGAATTCCTGACGATTATTTGTGCCCTTGACCCGGGCACCAAAGAGTACAACGAAGCAAGAATTGATTTCTTAAGGAAAGATTTTCGTCCGCATTATCATGTGTATGATATTAACCTCGTGCGCGCAATGCTGGCCAAATTTTGGCAACTATGCGGTAAAAGATTTCGGCTCCTGCATTTATGGAATTTTCATTTTGGCTATGAAATCATCTTTAATATTGCAGAAAACTGCGGCCGAGAACAGTAGCCTGATCGCGTATTCCGAGCTGGGTAAATTTTGGCTCAACAGCAGAATTCTGCTGCTCACATGCATTCTGGGTCTTTTCCGGCTCTTGGTAAGAAAACTCACGCGCAATTCGACTTAGCAGGCTGTTGAAAAACAGCCATAAAGCAGGATGTTGAAACCGAGCGCAGCTGCAGACAGGCCATTTATGGCCGTTTTGCGAGCGATTTCGGCACGAAATCGCGGCGTCTGCAGCGAGCACGGTATTTTTTCAACATCCTGTTAGACATCGTTGTGAGCTCTCATAGCTATTGCCACTACCAGGAGTTTCCTTTCGTTTGGGTATTGCGATGAAATATTCCATCGCGGTGGTGGTACCCGTGCACAATTTTGTGCTCACGCCCTTCGAAAGACTTGGCTTGCTGCGTATCAAGCGCTGCCTTGCACATCTACCGCTAATTCTCATTCATCCCACGGGCGCCCCTGTTCCCGAAGCCGATTGGCAGGGTTTCGAAAAGCTCGAAATCCGCGAGATTTGGGGGCGTTATGGCGAAACAACCGTCGCAACTTACAATCGCCTTTTGCGGTCTGCATTTTTTTACGATAGCTTTTCGCATTACGATTACATTTTAGTCGCGCAGCTCGACACATACATTTTTGACAATAATTTGTCAGCCTTCGTTGACCAGCCGTACGACTATTGGGGAGCTCCTTGGTTCATGGATCTTTATCGCACATACCCCTATCTACACGATCTCACGATAAAGACTCGATGGCCTCATATCTTAGGCAAAGTGCAGCGTATACTTGTTCCGCAATGCGAACACCACTATGTCGGCAATGGTGGATTGTCGCTGCGAAGGCCTCAAACTTTCCTGCGCATCCTGGAAAAAAATCCCTGGCTAACCGAAGTTTGGGAGGAGCGCTGTGCTGATTGGCTAAAGAAAGGCTATGACATAAGCTACGAAGATAATTTCTGGTGTCTGTTTGTACCAAAAAAGCTACCCAGTGTACTCCGAATCGCACCATGGAAGAAGGCCCTGGCATTTGCCTGGGAGACAGGTCCTAGTCTTGCTTATCGAGTGAACAAGGGCAAATTGCCTTTTGGTGTGCATGCCTGGATGCGGCACGAACCTGGATTTTGGCGGCAATTTCTTTCGCAAGAAGAACCACATTTTTTTGCACAATTTTCTTGGGAAGATATTGCACAGCTCCGATCATAGACAATGCGTATTTTAATGGTCAGGCATTTTGGCTTTGGCGATTGTCTTTTGATAACGCCTTTTATCAGACAAATAAAAACTACGCTTCCAGAGTGTTGTATTGATGTCTTCTCTCACATGGACTTTTTTCAGTACTACCCTGAGGTAAATAGATGGATCGACAGCCGCAAGATTTCTTTGCAAACCATAGTGAATCGGTATGAGCGGGTTTATTATTTTATCTATGAACACTCACCTATGCAGCATCTGCTGGACGGTTATGAATATTCCAGCGGCATAAGGCTTAAGGATGATCGTCCCTTTGTCCCGACAAAGCTCGAAACGGGTACCGATGCCTTAAGTAAGTATGGCCTACAAAAAAAAAAGTATCTTCTTCTTTGCCCGTTCGCCGGTCCTGGCGCGAGAGGGCTAGATACCGAGCGGGTTGGCCGAATTTGCGGTACTCTGCGCCAATGCTTCCCCGAATTGCAGCTTGTTATAATCCATGATAAACCCAGGTATTTTCCTAAAGCAATCAATATCACCGGCAGGCTTTCTTTTCCAACGCTGATTCAAATTATGACTGGTGCACTTGCTTGTATAACCGTCGATACAAGCTTTTGGCATCTGGCGCAGGCCTGCAACACGCCAAGCCTTGTGTTTACCGGACCTACCGATCCGGCGTTACGCGTCAGCAATCCCGGGAAAACTTTGGCTTTATCGGCGGAGCTTTCATGTTTAGGTTGTTACCATAGACACATCGGCACCTTCGCTCTTCGCTTTACTCATTGTTTTTGGGGTGATTACCGTTGCATGAAAGACCTGCCGCTCGAAAAAATCGTGACGGCAATTCAGGATATTCGCGCTGGTAAAAAATTTAAGCCCATGCGTTCGCTGAGGCGTAGTAAAGAAAGGTTGCACGAGTTTGAAAAGACTAGAAATGCAGGCGAGCTTAATCCCGAAAACGTGATTCGTTTTTATGCTGCTATCATCGAGAAGGAACGCAGGGCCAGATACAGCTTCCATGGGTTACCCCGTCGGTTCGCGCGGCTTATGGTCGATAGGTTAAAACCTGCGATTCGATTGTTGAGTAGAATTTTACAGTTTAGCACAAATTTTAGGTACGGCTTAACCAAACCATGATGCTACACAACACCCCCATCTTTATCCTCGCCGGTGGCCTGGGTACCAGATTGAAAGAAGAAACTGAATTCCGCCCCAAGCCCATGGTGCCAATCGGAGGCCATCCCATCATTTGGCATATTATGCGCAAATATGCTAAGCATGGGTTCCGAAAGTTCGTTATCTGCACCGGATTCAAATCAGAAGTTATCAAAGAATATTTTCTCAACTATGCAGCGCTCA
Source organism: uncultured Turneriella sp. (assembly GCA_964408405.1). GTDB lineage: Bacteria > Spirochaetota > Leptospiria > Turneriellales > Turneriellaceae > Turneriella. Next base: position 23,213 of record CAYOZO010000011.1, on the reverse strand, counting down.
ACAGCGACTTCACTGTGGATATTAAATCGGGCAAGACCACTGTGCACTCTATCGAACACGACAACGACTGGCAGGTGACCGTGGCATACACAGGCGAGCTCACCATGACAGGTGGAAGAATTGGCAGGGCCACAGAGAAATATTTGGGCAATGCCGAGAATTTTGGTGTGACCTACGGCGATGGCCTAACAGACGTTGATTTGGCGCAGGAATTCGAATTCCACCTGAAGCATGGCAAGATAGGCACAGTATTGGGAGTTAATCCCCCCTCGCGCTTCGGGGAGCTGAAGCTCGACGGAGATCGTGTGGCGGAATTTGCGGAAAAGCCCGAGTTCACCAACGAATGGATCAACGGCGGATTTTTCTTTTTCCGCAAAGAGTTTACCCGTTATATTTCAACCGCCGAAGATTTGATTCTCGAACGTCAACCGCTGATCAAACTGGCCAAGGACGGCGAGTTGATGCTCTTCAAACACCGCGGCTTCTGGCAGTGTATGGACACACAGCGTGACCGGGAACTCCTGGAAAAGCTTTGGGCTTCGGGTAAGCCGCCGTGGGTTTAGAGCAATTCGATGCCGCAGTTATCGGAGCAGGAGTGGTGGGACTTGCCATTGCTCGTGAGCTCGGTCGCTCCGGTTGGCAGACAGTGGTCATCGAGCGCCACGGTAGAAACGGTCAGGAGACAAGTTCTCGCAATAGCGGCGTTATCCATGCGGGGATGTATTATCCGCCAGGAAGCATCAAGGCCGAACTGTGTTTTAGCTCCAACCAAAAGCTTTACGATTACTGTGAAAAGAAAGGCGTCTTGCATGCTAAGATCGGCAAATTCATCGTTGCAGTAAATAGCGCCGAAAACGAAGAATTGCATAAAATACTGGAGCGAGGGCATGCCAATGGCGTACCGGGACTTCAGATGGTAAAAGGCGATAAGGTAATCGAAAAGAATGAGGGAGTGACGGCATGGGCGGCTATCTATTCTCCCCATACGGGTATCATTGATCCGCACAGCCTTATGGATGCACTCGAAGAAGATGCGAGCGAAGCAGGAGTCATCTTTGCTTATGGGCATAGCGTCGAGCATGCGGAAAGAACTCCAACTACTTACACGCTAGCCGTGCGTTGCGGTAGCGATACGGAAAAAATAAAAGCGCGCTGTGTGATCAACGCCGCCGGCCTTGACGCGGACAAGGTATTCGATTCTGTGGGTGGAAACTCAGGCGTTGCTGGTTACAAATTGCACTATTGCCGAGGGCATTACTTTCGCTTAAGCAGCCGCTATACCGGAAAATTCCAAAACCTGATTTATCCAGTGCCGCAAAAAAATCTCACCGGGCTCGGAGTGCACGTAACGGTGGATCTTGCCGGCAATGCACGCCTTGGGCCAGATACGGAGTATCTTGCGGAGCGTGCACAGAATTATGCAGTGTCTGAATCGCTGCGCACAAAATTTTTTGAGGCTGTGCGCTGGTATCTGCCGCAAGTAAGGGAAGAAGACCTTTCACCCGATTATGCCGGCATCAGACCCAAGTTACAAGGTCCCAATGATCCCTATCGGGATTTTGTCATTCAGGAAGAGTCAGGGCGCGGCTTTCCGGGTTGGGTCAACTTGATTGGTATTGAATCGCCGGGCCTGACATGTTGCCTGGGTATCGCTGAACGCGTAGCGCGTTTGCTCAAGCCTTTTCAACAATAACTGCAGTCATAGTAGAAATAAATGGCAAGGAGATATAAAGATACATGAAAGTGCTCATCACAGGAAATATGGGTTACATCGGTCCGGTGGCAACAGAATACTTCAAGAGCGCCGCACCCGATTTTAAGCTTATGGGCTTTGATACGGGTTATTTTGCTACTTGCCTTTTGGATGACACCAGTCTGCCAGAGCTGAGACTCTTTGCGCAGTATTTTGGCGATGTCCGAAAGTTTCCCGCTGAAATACTACGCGGCATAGACGCTGTCATTTATCTTTCGGCGATTTCGAACGATCCCATGGGTAACGCCTTTGAAAAAGTCACAGGAGAAATCAACGCTGACTGCGCGGTTTCTGTGGCGAGTGTGGCGAAGGCTGCAGGTGTAAAGCGCTTTGTCTTTGCCTCAAGCTGCAGCATGTACGGTTTTGCCGAAGGGGGAGCGCGAAAAGAAACCGACGCTTTGAATCCCTTAACGGCGTACGCCCGTTCAAAAGTTGCCGGAGAAGAAGGGCTCAAAAAACTGGCTGACGAAAACTTCCTGGTTACCTGCCTGCGCTTTGCCACTGCGTGTGGCGCAAGCCCGCGAATTCGCTTGGATTTGGTGCTCAATGATTTTGTGGCGTCTGCGCTCACCACGGGCAAGATCGAAATCCTATCTGACGGTACGCCGTGGAGACCTCTGATTCACGTACGCGACATGGCCCGAGCCATGCATTGGGCGCTCATGAGAACAATGGAGCAAGGTGGTGCGTTTCTTGCAGTGAATGCGGGTTCGAATACCTGGAATTATCAGGTCAAAGATTTAGCCGAAGCAGTCGCACGGCACCTGCCAGGCACGACTGTGCACATCAATCCCAACGCAACACCGGATAAGCGGTCGTACCAAGTATCCTTTGATCTATTTGCGCAGCTCGCGCCTCAGTATATACCGCAAGTCACTTTGGATGATGCCATCGACGATTTAATCAGCGGTCTGAAGCGCGCTAATTTTGCTGAAAAAAATTTTAGAGAATCGAAATTCATTCGACTCAATGTGCTAAATAAACTCAAGGCTGCGCAACACCTGGACAATGACCTGTATTGGAAAACCTGAAGGAGCAAGACGTGAAATTCAATCAGACACCACTTGAGGGCGCATATACAATTGAATTGGAAAAACGCGGCGACGATCGTGGCTTTTTTGCGCGCGCGTTTTGCGTCAATGAATTCGCACAGCTAAACCTCGATTCCAAAGTCGTGCAGATCAATAACTCTCTGAGTGCCCATAAGTACACGCTGCGAGGCATGCACTACCAACTCGCTCCCCATGCTGAAACCAAAATTGTGCGCTGCATTCGCGGAGCGCTCTACGATGTCATTTTGGATTTGCGCGAAGATTCTCCGACTTTCGGTAAATGGTTCGCGGCAGAGCTATCTGCGGAAAATCGTCTGATGATGTATGTCCCCAAGGGCTTTGCGCATGGTTTTCTGACTCTCGAAGGCAACACCGAGGCGTTTTATATGGTTACAGAATTCTACGCTCCCCAGGCAGAGCGCGGAATTCGCTATAATGACCCAAAATTTGCTATCGAGTGGCCGCACGAACCTGTGGTCATTTCAGACAAAGACCGCGCCTGGCGCGATTTTGACCCGGAGTATCATTTAAGGTTAGTTTAAGATGAAGATCCTGTTTACAGGAGCAAGCTCTTTTACCGGCTATTGGTTCGTGCGCGAACTTGTCTCGCGCGGTCATGAGGTGATTTGCTGTCAGCAGAAGGCAGATCTAGATGATTATAGTGGTCTTGCTCGCGCACGTCTCGACGAGCTGAAGAAAGTGGCACGTTTGTGTTTTGCCTCGCCCTTCGGCGAGGATAACTTTCTGCGGGAGCTTTCTCAGGGCAATTACAAACTCATCTGCCACCACGGGGCAGACGTTACGAATTACAAGAGTCCCGATTTTGATTTCATTAGAGCAACGGAAAAAAATACCCGCCAAATCCGCAAGGTCTTTAAAGCTGCCGAGAGCTTGCAGCGCTGTGTTCTTACCTCATCGGTCTTCGAATCGGGCTTAGGCCTCGGCGAGGAGCCGCTGCGTGCGTTTAGTCCTTATGGCCTCTCCAAAACCCTCACCCGCGAAGTCTTTCAATATTACTGCGAAATCGAGCAAGTAGGCCTTGGCATTTTTGTCATTCCCAATCCTTTTGGTATTTTCGAAGAGAAGCGGTTCACGCAATATCTCGTGCAAAACTGGAGTGAAGGGAAAGTACCTGAGGTCAACACGCCCGAGTACGTCCGCGATAATATTCCCGTCGATCTTTTGGCAATGGCGTACGCAAATTTTGTCGAGCTTAAGACCGCGGATCCAAATTTTTGCGCACCACAAGGTTATGTAGAATCGCAGGGGCGTTTTGCCGAACGCTGCGCTGAGGAATTCTCGCGCAGACTGGGAATCAAATTTTCGGTAAAGCTCAATGAACAAAAATCCTTTGACGAACCCCGTATGAGGGTGAATTCCAAACCAGCTCGCTTGATCGTACCAAATTGGAGTGAAAAATCCTTTTGGGATGGCTACGTGGAGTATTATCGCGAAATGCTATTCAGGAACGCATCTAAATCGTAGAGCCTGCAGTAGCTCAAGAATCCTTAAGCCGAAAAATTTGACCGTTTGGTACCAAAATTCTGAGCATTGCGGCCAAGCTTACGCCAAGTTCATTGATTAACCACAGCACACTTTGCTGACCCACATCCACCAAATCTACTACATCCCCTCCCAACTCCCCCTGCTCGACGCGGCATTCACGCCATACGACAACACGGCCAACGAGAACCGCGAGTTTGCCGAGTACTATATTTTCGAGAAAGAATACAAAGCGGGCAAGGTACGCGAGGGCGCGCTGACCGGCTATGTGTCGTGGAAATTCGGGCAGAAGACGCGGCTTTCGGGGCAGAAGTTCATCGATTTTATTCAGGCAAACCCCAATTACGATGTGTACTTCATCAACCCATTTCCGATGCAAATGAAGTTCTTCAAAAGCCTGTGGCAGCAGGGGGAGTTTTTCCATCCGGGTATTACAGAGCTGTCAGAGGAGATACTCCGCCTTGCCGGGTATGACATTGACCTGACGAGTGCCGTACACGACCGGAAAACGGCGCTCTACTGCAATTACTGGGTGGGCACCCGGCAGTTTTGGGATCGCTACATGGCATTCACGCAGCCAATTGTCGAGGTGCTGAGGTCGGGTTTATCGCCTGCACAGAAAAAAAAATTGCATTCAATCGCTGATTTTGGCAATGACTTCTCATACATCGCATTCATCATCGAGCGCCTCTTCACAACGCTGCTCAACTTCGATAAATCTATTCGCTACCTGGCATACCCGCACAGCTACGCAGACATCCGCCGCAAGTATGGTCATGCGGGTTCCCTGATCTATAAGCTGTTTCCTGACAACAGCCGCTTGTTAAATCTCGTCTACACCGCCATCCGGCGGTGAAACTCCATAATCTCTGCCTTTCGTGATGACTTCTGTGGTCGCGAAAAGGCCCATATCGCTATACGCCTTGCCTCACCTACGAAGCGAGGTACCTGAACTATGGACTTCATCGACCTCAAGACCCAACAGGCCCGCATCAGGGATAAGATCGACGCGAATATCGCGAAAGTGCTCGCGCACGGGCAGTACATCATGGGCCCCGAAATCGCTGAGCTAGAAAAAGAGCTCGCTGCTTACACGGGCTCGAAGCACTGCCTCACCGTCGCCAACGGCACCGACGCACTGCTCGTTGCGCTCATGGCGCTGGGCGTCAAAGCCGGCGATGAAATTATAACCTCCCCCTTCACCTTTATTGCTACTGGCGAGATGATTGCGCTGATCGGAGCAAAGCCGGTTTTTGTCGATATCGACGAGCGCACGTACAACATCGATCCGGCAAAGATCGAAGCGGCGATTACCCCGAAGACGAAGGCAATCATGCCGGTAAGTCTCTATGGCCAGTGCGCCGATTTTGACGCGATCAATGCGATAGCCGCAAAGCATAATTTGCCAGTAATTGAGGATGGCGCTCAGAGCTTTGGCGCGGAGTACAAAGGCAAGAAATCCTGCAATCTGAGCACCATTGGCTGCACGAGTTTTTTTCCCTCAAAGCCGCTCGGATGCTATGGCGACGGCGGCGCGGTTTTCACCAATGACGATGAGCTCGCGAAGGTGATGGGTTATGTGCGCCTGCACGGACAGGATCGCCGTTACCACCATCCGATTCTCGGCATCAACGGCCGAATGGACACCCTACAGGCTGCGATGATGCTGCCAAAACTTGAAATTTTTCCCGAAGAGGTTAAGCTCCGCGAGAAAATCGGCCAGCGCTATTCGGCGCTGCTTTCTGCCAAGGGCATCAGAACCCCCTACGTCGAACCGCACAACTTAAGTGTCTATGCGCAGTACACGATTCTAGTGAATGACCGCGACGCAGTGCAGAAGAAGCTGCAGGAAAAAGGAATTCCAACCGCGGTGCACTACCCTATACCGCTCAACCTGCAGCCGGTCTTCGCGCACCTCAATAAACCCAAGGGGAGCTATCCGGTGGCGGAGTGTATTGCCGAGCAGGTGATCAGCCTGCCAATGCACCCGTACCTCAGCGAGAGTGATCAGGATAAGATCGTTGCGGCGGTGGTTGAGGCTGTGGGTTAGCAGGCTGCGGCCCCGCAATCCACACGACGAATATTTGTTTGACATTCTGAATACAAATGAATACACTTTGCACATGCCCAAGACTGTTACCATCCGCATGGATGACAAATCTTACAAACTGCTGAAAAGCGCAGCCGTCGCGCAGAAGCGAAGCATCTCTAACTTTATCGAATATGCGGCGGTAAATTTTGCCATCGAAGATAGTTTTGTGTCCGATTACGAGATGGCGGATATTGCCTCCGATAAAAAACTGATGACCGATCTCAAGAAGGCACTGGCTGATGTGAAGCAGGGGCGCTATACCGACGTCAAATAAAGCGAAACGCTCGTGTTCATCATCGCCGAGACCGCAACCTACAAGGCCACCGTCAATAGACCTGAGTTAAGAAAATATGCGAAAAAGATAACAGACCAGGTCTATCCCATCTTGCGAGAAAATCCATTCTACGGATCAAACATAAGAAAGCTCAAGGGTGATCTTTCAGATATCTATCGATACCGCATTGGTTCGTTTCGTCTTTTCTATACGGTACTTGAGGCAGAGAAAAGGGTCGTCATTCTGTCTTTGCGTCATCGAAAAGATGCTTACTGAAAGAGAACTTACGGCGAAAAGCTTGCAGCAAAAGCAAGAATTGCGGCCGGTCTCGAGATGAGGACAGATTAGCCATGGACGACCAGCGCTTCCGCAAAGAACTCGCCGAACTGAAAGTGCGCGAGCAGCAGCTTGAGCGCTCAGTGAAAAGAGAAACTGCAGCAACGGGCGAGCCTGGGTACAAGTCGCGCGCGATGCGCTATGCGGGGCTGGGTCTTGAATTCGCCGCGGTCTTCTTTGGTTTCGTCTGGGCTGGCCGCTTTTTGGATGAGCGCCTCGGCAGTAAACCCTGGCTCGTGCTCGTCGGCATCTGCGCGGGTTTTGGCATCGCGCTCTACCGGCTGATCTTCATCGCGAAGAAACTCGGCGAATAGTATGCGCCCGGCAATTCTCTTCGCACCCGCAAAACTCAACCTGGGGCTGAAGATCACCGGCCGCTACGCCAACGGGTACCACCATCTCGAATCGCTCTTTGTGCCGGTCACGCTTTATGATCGTATCACGCTCATGCCCGCGGTCGCCGACGAGGTCCGCTATGCGTGGAGATTTATCCGAGAAACACAGCAACTGCGGCAGCTCGCGCTTGGGACGACGAGGCACCCACTGATCCGGAATTCCATAGCTACGGCGCGGGATATTCTGCGTACATTTGTTTACGAAAGCCAGTTATGGAAATCCAGAGCCACAGCCGGTCACTCGGCTGAGACGCCCACCGACCGGTTACTGCTACGGAATTCCATAGCTACCCCAACCGCTGCACTAAATTCATTTTCATCGTTACGAATAACTATTACCAAGCAGATACCCTCCCCCTCAGGCCTGGGTGGCGCCTCGGCCGATGCCGCAGCCATCTTCGCCTGCCTATTCGGAATCTCCTCCTCCCGCCAGGCAGCCCCCGAGCTACTGCTCGAGGCGAGCCGGCTGGGCGCGGACATTCCGTATTTTCTGCAGCATGGGCTCTGGGGTGAGGCAGCGCACTTAAGCGGCGTGGGAGCTCAACTGAAACCGGTCGAACTACCGCAGCTTGCTGGCATCGTCGCCGTGCCCTCCTTTGGTTTTTCTACCGCCGCGATGTTCGCCTATTTTCGCTTGCGCGATCTGCCCACCGTAACCGAGAACAATCCCCCGGAGACAATTCAAGGCAAATCTGCTTTACGCCTCAGCGAAATTCGCCATTCGGACGAACGATTTCCGGGTGTTCGGGTCGCGCAAAACGACTTCGAGCAGGCTGCGGCGGCGGTGTTTCCGAAAGAGGCTCAGTTGCTGTCTGCAGCGCAGGCAAAGATAGCACAGGCTGTGCGGCAATTTTTTCCTGGTACCTGGCTGGCAGGCCTCACAGGCTCAGGCCCCGCGCTCTACGCGGTGACCGAGTGCTCTGTTTCGTCTGCCGACCTGAAGAGGCTTTCTTCGGTGTTGAGGCATCGGTTGGGGGCGCTCTGGCAGGTTTATCCGATCAGAAGTCATCGGCCGTAAGGCGATGCAAATTGGGCCGTAGCCAAGTGGTAAGGCAGCGGATTTTGATTCCGCCATGCGAAGGTTCGACCCCTTCCGGCCCAGAAAATGAAAAAGGCTGCCGAAGGCAGCCTTTTTCATTTTCGGTGAGGCTGCGACGCCAGAACGAGCGTTTTTTATTGCCTTATAGCCATATAGATGGTAGTATGGCTGTAAGAAAACAACCATCCAGATTCCAGACGAAATCTGGAAGAAACTGAATATTGAGGCCGCAGAAAGTAAGCAGAAGGGGTTTTCCGGCATTGTCACCGAGGCCATCGAACACTATTTTGCGCAAAAAGAGAAAGCTCGAAGCCTTGCAAGCAGGCGCAAACGGGCAAAATTGGCACGCGAAATGTTTGCCTCCATTTCGCCGGAAGAAGCAGAACAAGAACTTGAGACCCTGCAAAACAGGCGCAAACAATGGCACGCCCGTTCATAGCCGAGACTTCGCTCCTCATCGATTACTTTCGCGGAGCGGAAAGGGCACGCTTTCTGGGTTCGGCTTACGAAGAAGGCATTGTGCATATTCCGGCCATTGTGCGGTATGAACTGCTCTGCGGGGTCAGAGATCCGAAGCACCGCACGCAGCGCCAGCGATTTCTCCAATACTGCCCTGCACTCGATCTGACAGCTGAAATCGCCGACAAGGCAGCCGATATTTTTACTACCTTGAGAGTCAGCGGCAGAAATGCGGATAATGAGGACATCCTCATCGCGGCTACAGCATTTGCGCACGAGCTACCCGTGGCCACGTTAAACCGGGAGCATTTCGCAGATATTCCGGGGTTGCAAATAATGGATTAGTAAGCTGTTGACATCCGCAATAGCCCGCTGAGTCATGCGGTATGAGCGAAGCACGCCGTCCCTCACCCCTCAAGCGCAAATACCTGATCGATGTCAAATTTCAGGGCAAGTTCATTGTCACTGCGGTAATTCCGCTGCTGTTGTTTGTGCTCATTCTGGCATTTGGCTTTATGTACGCCGTCAATAGCATCGCGCGCGAGTATCAATTTGAAAACACGGCGGAGCTCATACAGAAACTGTCGATGACGCTAGGCAACGATGCCACCTCAGGTGTCGTCTTTCAGAAAGTGAAGTTCTACGGGCTGCTCGCGCTGGGTGGTCTCGCGATCGTGATGATTCTTTCGCTCAGCATACTTTTTGTATTGTTCTCGCACCGCATCGCCGGCCCAGTGATGCGCATTGGCCGCACGTTTGAAGATGCGCTGCACGGTGATCTGACCCAGCGCATCAAACTGCGCGAGAACGACGAGCTGAAGACGACGGCAGACCAGCTGAACCACATGCTCGATGCGCTGCAGGGCCGCATCCGCCGTATCGACCAGATGTCGCGTTTCATGCACGAAACGCTGGAAAATATGCTCGAGGAGGCGCCGCCTGAGAAAAAAGAGCAGCTCCTAAAACTCGACGACCTCGCGCGGGGCGTGCGCGAAGCAATCTCAGATTTCAAGCTGCAGTAGCGTCTTGCCCGAAACGCTGATCTCGGCTCCTCCGTACTCGGCACTGGCCGAGGTTTACGAAGAGGTCATGCGGGGCGTGCCCTATGCCGCGTGGTTTTCTTTCATACGGCAGCACTGGCATGATCGTGGTCTTCTGGTAGATCTCTTTGGCGGTACGGGCGTCATGGCATCCATTGCGGCGCAGCACGGCCTAAACGCCATCAGCCTCGATCTCAGCTCTGCCATGCTGCGCAAGAGTGCCGGCATAAGAGTTAAGGCCAATGCGCTGCAACTGCCGCTTGCCTCGGGCATTGCCTCTGCCTGCACGGCGACAAACTGTTCAATCAACTACCTGTCGTCATTGGATGAATTGCACAGTCTTTTCAGCGAATGCCGCAGAATTCTTAAGTCCGGCGGTCTGCTCGTGCTCGACTACTGCCCAATCGAACGCGCCTGGGCGCTACACCAGCGGCGCCTCGAGGCATCGGGCGCTGCGGCTTTTTTCCATAACTACGATGCAGAGCAACATTTGCTCACAAGCCAGGTGACGTTGCAGGGCGAAAACTCCGCCATAGTTACTGAAATTCACAGGCAACGCATATTCTCGCAAGAGGAGCTCGCCGAAAAGCTTGAGGCCACAGGGTTTTGCCAGGTGACTTTTACGCCCAACTATGGCCTGCCGGTACCGGTGGGAGTTTCACCCATCATGACGCTGCTTGCGAGGGCTCAATGAGCCGCGAGTAGAAACCGAGCGTGACTGCGGACACCAGGAATGCAGCGGCCGGCAGAGCGATGAAGAGCAGCGAGATCATGATTACAGATGCCTCGCTGCGTACAGTCGCCGAGTAGCCGACTGACTTGAGACCCACGCCGATCACGAGCGGCGGCAGTGCCATCGCCGATTTGTTCACGAACGTAAAGGCCGCGAAATATAATCCCTCGTCGCTGCCCACATGGTGAGTCGTGAGCGAGACTTCCTGCGGAACAAAGAGAATCACCGCGCCCGCCATACCACCCACGAGAATCGCAAATACTGTCAGGTACCAAAGCTGACCGGTCTGCGTAAAGAGCATAGTAGGAAAAACCAGAATGATTGCCCAAAGTGCATAGCGCCAGATACGGTAGCGGTTGAGGCGGCCGGCCAGGTACGACCAGAGAGGAACACAGATAGTGGCGCTGAGCAGAAAGACTACCGCAAGAGTAACGCCAAGTTCTTTTTTCTGCAATACATACTCGGTGTAGAAAAGCGAGGCGCCGAGCAGCGTCGTCGCGGCAAACTGGTTCGCAAAACTCATCAGGCAGACCAGGGCAAAGCCACGGTTGACTCCAAGAGTTTTGAGCGAGCGCACTAACGAGTAGTCATGACTCAGCACGGTACGCCCGGTTTCCCGGTAGGTAAAGAGCGGTACGCTGCCCAAAAGCGCCAAGAGCAGCGCGATAGCAGCGACCGTAAGCAAGAGGGAGCTTCCGCTCTGCTGCAGCGGTACCAGAGCGGCGAGTGCCGCGCCGCCCAGAATCGTGCCAAAGTTTTCGACGACCGCTCGCGAGGCAAAGAAAGGAAGTTTTGCATGAGTTTTTTGAAACTCCGCCAGCCAGGCATAGTGCGGTATGTAAACGAGCGTGACGCCGAGGTAGATGCTGAATATACCAGAGGCAGCACACGCATAAGCAGCAAAGCCGCCCTGCTCAATAACGGGCAGCGCCGGCAGGAACGACAGCACAATTCCAGCAAGCAGAGACAAAATACCGAGGCCAATAAATACGCGGCGCCTGCCAGTCTTATCACTCAGGTAACCGCAGACGGGGTCGAGTACCGCATCGGTCGCACGGCTGATGAAGAAGATGCTACCGACAAGGGCGCTGTCTAGAAGCAGCGTATCGGTTGCGTACTTCTGGTAAAATTGCGAGATAACAAACTGGACAAAACCACCCAGCAGCATGGGCAGAGCGAGATTGACGGTGGATAAAACGCGCACCCGGGTCGTTAACACAAGCGGCTCTGGCCTGCCAAGGGAATCTCTGAATAGGCCCGGAATGCACCGGACAAATTAAGGTTCGTTCACCGAAAGGCGGTATGACCGATCGGCAGATGCGCCGCTTTCGCCGGCACACTGCAGGCGCAGCAGGTCGTCTTTGGCAAGTTCGGCATTGTAGATTACCTTGCCCTTGCCTGCGCTGATTGCCAGAGTCTTGCCGCCGCGCAGGTGCTCGAGCCGCAGCCGGCAGCCAAGTTTCGATTCAACCATGACATCGCGCACCGCGCTCTGCGACAGCGAAAGACGGTAATAGTCAATGTCGCCGGGTGGGTTAATGAACCCCCACTTCTGCGTGAGATCGACCAATGCCTCGGCGCGGTCAGCTCTGTCGTTGGGCTCGGACTCGTTTTCATCGGTAGCCTGACTTTCGTCAAGGCGGAGCTGGTAGGTTATCGGTTTGAAGGTCTTGCGGTTACACTTTTTGCGACAGCGCACCAGCAGAGTTACTCGCTCCTTTGCCTCAACGCGCAGGTTATCGGCCACTTCGCCTTTTTCGGCGCTGCCCTCAAAGACACGCAGTACAGGGCCAGTACCCGCCTCAAGCCTCAAGTGCTCAGGCGTGGAAGCCGTGAGCTTCGCGCGCAGGATTACCGGGTAATCGCGGCGGTTCATCCAGTAGAAATAGTCGAGATCGTTCAGCGCCGAAAGACTGCCCTCCATACTGTCGGCGGCGATTTCACCGGCGTTCTCTGCGGTATTGTTGGGCTCGCTTTCTGCCTTAAGCTGCACGTCAGCGAGGCGCAGATCGAGATCATAATAGTCACGGCTTGCGTTGGGCTGCCGGCGTGTCGCGCGTACGCAGGCAATGAGCTGCCCGTCCGCGGGCACGGCAAGCGGGCCGACTCTGAGGAGCTCGCCCGGCTTTTCCGATTCACCCAGCACAAGCAGATCGCCTGCCTTGTCTAACACCTTAAGCGTCGCAGCGTAACCATCTACACCCGTGAGCGTGAATTCGGCGCGACTCTTGCCTTCTGCCGCAGCGGTGAAACGGAAACAGTCCTGTTCGTGGGACTTCTCACTGCCGCTCAAAAAAAACTCCGCCCCGTAAAAGCCGCTGGCATGCTTCGCTGCCACAGCAGTCGCTGTCCCGGGCGTATTGTTGGGCTCGCGTTCGACATCGACCGGCGCTTTGAACAGACGATAAAACAGAGTAAAATCTTCTGCCTGTTCCGCACGCGCCGATAAGCGCAGCAGGTATTCACCGGCAGGCAAAAATACCGGATAAATTTCTTCGGCAAGCGAGGAACCATGGTCGTTTGCAGTAATGAGCACCTCACCGCGTGTCGTGAGTAATTCGAGCAGTGTGTCAGCCCCACGCACCGCCGAGAGCTCCGCCCTGAACATTGCCTGTTCTGCAAGACGAAACCGAAAATAAATGCGGCTTGCGCCGGTTGGGAGTGTGCCCACAACCTGTCGGTCTGCAGTGAGCAGAAAGGCGCTCTCTGCAGAGTCATGAGCTGCGGCAAGCCGCGCCGCCTTTTCGCGGCACGCCAGCAGAAAAAGCAGCAGTAGAAGAAGCCGGCGCATCAGGCCGACACCGGCACGCGGCCCGCCTGCAGCGACTCGGCGAGGCGCAAGAACTCTGCATTTTCAATGCCCGCGACGAATGCATCATCGCTGCGGAACATTGCGCGCAGGATTTGCCGGTTATCGGCGCCCGCAGCGCGCGCCTTGTCAACTTCAGCTATTAATCCCGGAATGTCATGTGCTGCCGCCAGCAAAGATACCTGGATCAGGTTAAATATGTAATCCGGCGGTTCACTTGCGCCCTGGCTCTCGATGGACTCAAGAGTGTCCATGTGCGTCGCTTATTGCGCGCCGCACAAATCGTCAACCGGAATAACGCTCCCTTACCGAGCAGCAGAATTTGTTTGTAACTTTTTGACAACGCGTCTGACTAACTGTCAGCTTCCTGCACAAAGGAGCCGGGGCTCATGAGCAAATCATGACTCAGGGCCTCAAAGGAGAAAAATAATGAAAAAAGCAAGTTTGCTGATGGGAGCTGCACTAGCGGGGCTGGCACTCGCTGGCGCGGCCCACGCGAAGGATAGCAAGAAAGCCGCCAAGGAAGGCGAATGCCACGGGATCAATGGCTGTAAGGGCCAGGGAGACTGCGGCAGCAAAGACCATAGCTGCGGCGGCCAAAACGCCTGCAAAGGCCAGGGCTGGAAGAAAATGACAGAAGCTCAATGCAAGGCAAAAAAAGGAAAGTTTAAGCCGCTCTCCATGGAGATGTGAGTTCACCCTGAGCGGGCTGAACCACATGGACAAGAAACTCATCGGGCTCGGTCTCAGGACCGAGCATTTTAATTACCTGCTAGAAAAACCCAAAACTGGTATTGGCTGGTTCGAAATCATCACGGAAAATTTCACCGATACCGAAGGCGCTCCGCTATTTGTACTGGAGCGGCTGCGCCAGGACTATCCGGTGGCATTTCACGGCGTAGGGCTTTCGATCGGCAGCGTCGATGGCGTGCGTATAGAACACCTCAGGCGCATTCGTGAGCTCATGAAGCGTATAGAACCATTCCAGGTGTCCGACCATTTCTGCTTTGCGCGTTTTGGCACGCGGCAGTACCACGAGCTTTTGCCGCTGCCCCGCACAGCCGCGATGGCCCGACGCGTCATTGCCAACATACACCGGGTGCAGGAATTCCTGAAGCGACAACTGGTGCTCGAAAATATCTCGGCCTATCTCGAATATCCGCACAATGAAATGAGTGAAACAGAGTTTATTAACTACGTGGCTGAAAAAAGCGGCTGCGGAGTTCTGCTCGATATCAATAATGTTTACGTCAACGCGGCTAACTTTCGCTACAATGCCCGGCGCGCCATTTTGGCATTTGATCCGAAACACGTTGTGCAGTATCATCTCGCGGGCTATACCGACATGGACACGCATCTCTTTGATACACACGCAGAGAGCGTGCATGCGCCGGTGCGCCAGCTGTTCCGTGAAACGAGGCACCACCTCGGAGAGCGGCGCTTCAGTGTCGAACGCGACGACAAGATACCTGCTTTTTCCCGGCTTGAACGTGAAACTCTGTCGCTCTCGGCGCTTTCACCGCGCCCCATGCCCAAACGCTTTACTCACAGCAGACCCGGTTATTTGCCGGCGGTGGAGCTCAAACGTTCAGGACGCCTGATACGTGA
>CAYOZO010000011.1:0-8075 GCA_964408405.1 uncultured Turneriella sp. | reverse complement strand
CTAATGGTGAACGCAGCGCCGGCAGCCTGACGGTCAAAGCAGCACGCCAGGTTTACTGTACGGCATACGATATTCGCTTCACTTCTGCACTGCGCGACAAGTTCAGTCACCTCGCGGCATTTCTGACGGAACAACAGCTCAAGCGCATATTTGCCGCTTATATTCAGGACACACCTTCGCTGCAGGAAGACCTCGGCGCCTACGGCGCCTCGCTGCCGGCATATCTAAAGAAGAAGCTCCCACAAAAACCCTACTTGGCTGACGCAGCGCAGTTGGATATTCTGCGCTACGAACTATTTCACCAGGCCATATTGCCGGGTAACAAAGATATACTGCGGCAGAAGGTAAGGTTTACGGGCGCACGGCTATGGCAGAGTAATTACACGCTTTTCAGGAACGCGCGCCATAAGCAGCTACAATCTGTTGCCGGCAGGCCGCAACAAGGCGCGCAGTACGCCATTATTTACCGCAGAGCATTTGCCGTAGAAGGCCGTATTCTCTCTGCGGCGCAATTTCGTTTTGCTGCAGCGCTCGAAAAAAGCGCGCGCATTGCCACTCTACTGCGGCAGGCAGAGAAAAATCGAGCCATCACTGCTATGGAGATACGGCAACTGTTTGAGATTTTCGGCATCGAGGGAGTGCTCGGGTGAACGCCACAGACCTGCTCAAAGACCATGGCGACGCGCTCTATGCCTACGCACGCACGCGGCTTACGAGCGATGATGACATCGCCGATTGCATACAAGAGACGCTGCTCGCAGCAATTCGCAACAGCGCCTCATTTGCCGGAGATTCATCGGTGCGTACCTGGCTCATTGGCATACTCAAGTTCAAAATCATCGACGTTTACAGAAAACAGGCGCGCGAAGCCGACCAAGACTCGATCGACGTGATCGATCACGAAGAATATTTTGACACGGCTGGTCACTGGGAAATGCAGAGAGCACCCCGCGCCTGGGAAAAATCACCCCTGGAGCAACTCGAGCAAAATGAACTGCGAGAGCATCTATACCGCTGTATCGGCCGGCTGCCAAAATTGATGCGCGCTGCCATCACCTTACGCGAGTTCGACGATTGCGAGACTGCCGAAATCTGTAAGCAGCTGATGGTGAGCGATAACTACTTAAACGTGTTACTCTATCGCGCCCGTATGCACCTGCGTACCTGCCTCGAACACTTTGGATTCAGGGGAGTGGCGTCATGAATATCGCGCGAATCATTATGGGTATGTCATGCCGTGAATTCAGCGAGCACAGCAGCGCTGCGCACGACCATCCGGCAGGAATTTCGCTACGCCTGCGCATGGCCTGGCATCGCCTGTTCTGTGTCTATTGCCGCAGGCTCACGCAGCAGTGGCAATCTATCCGCCGCGCCATCAGATCTGAACCCGTCCAGCAAACCATGCTAGAAGCGATGCGGGAAAAAATCCGCAGCAAGATAGGTTGAGCAACTGAAACAAACGTCACCACGAATGGTTTTCTGGATCGCCGTGTGCACGCTGGCTGCATTGTGGCTTTTGCTGGCAGGTACGCCCTATGAGAACACGCTCTGGCTGGCAGCCACGAGTAGGACCGACCTGGGGCTCTCGCTTTTCTATCGTTTTCGCGATAGCAGCATCGCCACCGACGGTTCGTGGGGTGGTTTACCTCTCCAGGTATTTCTCACTCTCTGCTCACTTGTCGGCGTGCGCATACCCTGGGCGTCTACCGCTTTACTACAGGCGATCCTACTGTACAAAAAATCCCTTGCGATCCAAAGCGCCTCATTTCTGCTTCTGCTGGCAGGACTACTCTGGGGCGAAGCGATGCTTGCCTGGAATCTTCTCTTCACGCTCCTGCTCACGCTTTTCAGCAGAATCAGCGCACCGTACCGTGGGCGAGCATTGCTTGCCACGCTCAGCACGCTAGCCAGCTTCGTCTGTGCCGTTGCAATGGTATGGGTTTTCGGCAGCCCTGCGCGCACGCTGACCCGACAGCAGGTGCTCGGCGGCAGGTCCGTTTTTGACACGCTTAAGCCAAAGATACGACAGCCAGGCATTGAGCTGCGGGAAAACTGCCTCGCCGTACTCAACCCCGATGATCTGCGCGGCCTGGAGAGCGCAGAGCTTTTGTCGCGTGCGTCGCTTACAGCTTTCTCCGGTATCGTCCTGCTCGACCTCAAGATCGTTGAAGCCAACTACCGTTTCCTTTCGCTCAAAGATGAGAAGGGGGATTTTCTCTTCAGCACCGCCGCGCGCACTTTTGCCGAGAAAGAGAAAGCACATGCAGCCACAGTGCGCGCTCGTCTCGAAGCAGCGCCAAGTCTTTGCCTGATTGCTCCCTTTGATCGGTTGCCCGATCAGGAAACGCCGCCCTATTCACGTGCTCGGGAGATTCTCGATGCGCGTAAGAAAGCGGGACTCACCACGCAGGTTATACAGCTGGGCAAGGTATGAAAAAGCCACAAGGAGCGGCGCAGGAATTAAATCTGCTCTACTGTCAACTTTGCCTGTTCGCCGGTCGAGAGCATTTTCACGGTATAAAGCCCCGAAGCCGCCTCTTCTTCGCCCAGAATGATGACGCGGTCAATCTGCTTTTTTTCCGCTTCCTGGAACTGCTTACCCAGTTTGGCAGCACCGAGTGAAACTTCGACAGAATACCCGCGAGCGCGCAGTGAACGCGCTAAGGCGAGCGCATCTCCACCCAACTTTTCGTCAAGTAGCGCAACGTAGAGATCGACGCGGCGCTCCTGGTCGCCGAGCAGCTTGTGCGTACGCAGAAAATCCTCGAGTGTGACGTCGCCCATGCCAAAACCCACGGCATTGAGCGTCTCTTTGCCGAATGCTCCCACGAGGTTATTATAGCGACCGCCGCCAAAGAGCGAGCGGCGGTTTTCCGGATGCGTGTCAAAAACCTCGAAGACGAGTCCCGTGTAATAATCAAAGCCCCGAACAACAGACGGGTCGTATTCGACAAAACTGTCTAGCCCGAGTTTCTTCAATTCGTCGATGATTTCGAGCACATAACTCGCGCCTTCGAGATGGTATTTCTTCCTGAGGTAATCGAGCTTTTCGATGAGAAAAAAATCCAGTTCGGCGCGTTGCAGGGCTGATACCCCTTCTGCTTCGAGCATTGCGACATACGCTTCAGGTTTTACCTTCGCCTTCTTGTCCATGATGCGGGCTATCGCAGGCCATTTTTCCTGTGGCAGCTTCAGCTCGCCGCCGAGCACGCCGTTGAGAATGGAGCGGTGCGAGAGGTACAGCCTGAACTGCGAAGCGTTGGCGCCGTAACCGAGCATCAGATCAATGGCCAGCGAAAGTATTTCCAGGTCGCCGAGTTTCTCAGATACCGCGCCGAAGAGATCGCAATTGAGTTGCCAGTGTTCGCGCAACCGGCCTTTTCCCGGCTGCTCATAGCGCCAGACGTTGGGTATAGAATACCAGCGAATCGGCTTAGGCGTCTCATGAAAACGCGCGGCGACCATCCGGGCGACAGTCGGCGTCATCTCGGGCCGAATCGCTACCTTGCGGTCTCCACGATCGGTAAAAGAATAGATCTGCTGGCCAACAATTTCTTCGGAAGTTTTTGCCAGATACACGTCGATCGGCTCGATGATTGGAGCGTCTATCTGGTCATAACCATACTGTCTCACCACACGGTGCATCACCGAGAACATCGCTTCGCGAAAGCGCATGTCTTCGGGGAAAAAATCACGCGTACCCTTGTAGGGCTGGGTCGAGAGGTATGCCATGCGGAGTTATTTCAGTTCAGCGCGTTTCTGTGGAAATTCAGATTCTATCGCTTTGCCCAGTTCAAAGAGTAAGTCTTCGGAAAAATTTGGTCCCTGCAGTTGCATGCCGATCGGCAGGCCTTCGGAAGGACCTGGCACTGCCAGCGCCGGTATGCCCGCAAGGCTAGCTCCCACAGTGAGCACGTCGGACAAATACATTTGCACAGGATCGGATGTTTTCTCGCCAATCTTGAATGCCGGCGAAGGCGTCGATGGCATAAGGATCGCGTCAACTTTCTTGAACGCTTCATTGTAGTCCTGTTGAATGAGCGCGCGCACGGCCTGAGCTTTGCCGTAGAAGGCGTCGTAGTAGCCGCTCGACAGAGCGTATGTGCCGAGCAGAATGCGGCGCTTGACTTCGGGGCCAAAGCCTTCGGTGCGCGACTTTTCATACACCTCGTTGAGGTTTTTTGCATTCTGCGCGCGGCGGCCAAAGCGAATACCGTCAAAGCGCGCGAGATTTGCCGAAGCCTCGCTTGTGGCGGTAAGATAATAGACAGGAATGCCAAATTTCTGATTCGGCAAAGAAACCGCTTCAACAGATTTCACCTTGCTTCTGAGAAACGCCAGAGTCCTGTCGAAAGATGCTCGCACTTCGGCGGTAAGGCCCTCAAGCATCTTTTCATCCACGCCGAGGCGAATATCGCTCAGCTTGCCGCTCCATTTCTTATACGCAGAGTCCGGCATGGTCGTCGAATCTTTCGGATCGTGCCCTTTGATGATATTGTGCACAATTTCGACATCGGCAACAGTGTGCGCAAGGGGGCCAATCTGGTCGAGACTTGACGCAAACGCGACGAGGCCGTAACGAGAGACAGTACCGTAGGTGGGCTTGAGGCCCGCAAGACCGCAAAACGCCGCAGGCTGGCGAATCGAACCGCCTGTATCAGAGCCCAGTGTCACTGGCAGGTAGCCTGCGGCGACCGCCGCTGCCGAACCGCCCGAAGAACCACCCGGCGCTCTACTCGTGTCAAATGGATTGCGCGTAATCTGGAACGCGGAGTTTTCGGTAGAAGATCCCATCGCAAACTCGTCCATATTGAGGCGACCCACGGTTACAAAACCCTGCGCCTGCAGTTTTTCAATGACAGTCGCGGTGTAAGGCGATACGAAACCATCGAGAATTTTCGATGCACACTGCGTCACGCGGCCCTGCGTGACGATGTTGTCCTTGATGCCGATAGGGATGCCGTCGTAGGGCGAAAGTGGCTTACCCTGGGCGCGGCGCTCATCCGACGCCTTGGCCGCAGCCAGGGCCTCATCGCGTTCGACAGCGAGAAATGCCCTGATCTCGCCGTCGTGCTTGTCTATTTTTGCCAGCGCAGCTTCGATGAGGGAAACAGCGGTCGTTTTGCCATTAGCCAGGTCGCGGGCGAGCTCAGATAACATGGGAGCTAATACGACGCACGAGACCCGACGTAAAGCACGTGGGGGATACCGGGCCTAGCAGGCTGTTGAAAAACAGCCATGAAGCAGGATGTTGAAACCGAGCGCAGCTGCAGACAGGCCATTTATGGCCGTTTTGCGAGCGATTTCGCTAAGAAATCGCGGCGTCTGCAGCGAGCACGGGATTTTTTCAACATCCTGCTAGACAAACTCAAACCCGGCATTGACGAGCCGGTTATCCAGTTCTTTCACCCAGCGGATAACTGCCTTGAGCGTACGCTCTGGTTCTATCTGCACCAGACAGTGAGCTCCCACGATGAGGTTGGCTGTGAGCGGATTCCCTTTCAGAAAAACGAGGCTACATCCCCGCTCTGACTGGTCAACAATGAGCGCATTGAGCTGCGGCACAAAGAGCGCGCCGGGTATTTCGAGATACGAGAGGTCGAACGAAAAGCCCACAAAAGTCGCGCGCGTGATCAGCCTGCGCGATTCATGCCGTCGCTCCTGCAAGAGAGTCCTGGCATCCCTGACTGCCGATTGCTTCTTGCCTGCGGCTTTCTTGCCGCGCGTTGTGACGATTACCTTCTTCTTGCTTACTTTGGGCCGGCGCTTGGTCGGTTTTGCCATGGCTGCGCCAGAGGACTGTCCGCAAGAGCGCCGTCAATAGGTTTCAGGAGTTCCGTTGATTGCGCGAAGGCTAGCGGGACTCGCGGACGAGCCTGCCCCGCAGGGTGATTTTGCTGCAACCCGGAAAAAAGGGGAGCACCGCGGGCGCGATGAGCAGCGCGAAATTATTCATATCGCAACCCTCGTTTTCAATTTCGAATTGGATTACACCCTGTGCGCCCCGGGCGGCAATCATCCTGTTCAGGTCGCGCACCTGCTGCGCCGTATCGCCCAGCGGCACAAAGCTGTAAAGCAGCGACCAGTATCGACGAGTGACTTCTACGTCGCCTATGACGTCCAGCCCTGCGCCGGCGGCTTTAATCCGCCTGTCTGAACCATAGAGCTGGCCGCTCATCGAAACCGGATACTCAAGTTCCTGAAATTTAACCGTGTGGCGGCTGCCGATACATGCCTGCAGCAGAACCAGCGCGAGCACAAGAGCAGGCAGACGAATCACCGGCGCCTCCTGCGTGTGGTTCTGCGATCAGAACGCGTTCTTTTGTCAGGCCGTTCAATGCGGGACTTTTTGCCGGCTCGGGCAGGTGCGATATGCAAAATGTAGCGGCGTTCCGGCTCAGTGTAGAGCGCCTTTTCAGAATGACCGCGTAGCTCAATCCAGTCCTTGTCGAGATAAAATACCAAAAGATTGAAGATATAGCTCCCGAAGCGCATCTCGTCGATAACCGGGTCGCGAGCGCCGAACGCCGATGCTGCAGTCAGCTTGTCGTCGAGCCTGTGCTCCTGCTTTACGTGCCAGTCATGTGAGGGATACACCGGGGTATCCAGTATCTCAATTTCCGTTCGGAAGGGATAACTGGCATCTGCGGAAACCTTCTCGCCGTCAATCTGTCGCACCGGGCCCACTAACACCGGCTTCTGGAACTCCTTTGGTTTCATGACGAAGGGCCGCGAACAGGCGACAAGCGCAAGCACACCAGGCAGTGCAATCTTCACCATGTGAAACGGGCCCCCAATGTCAGACCATAGGTCTCATTGTTGGTTGCATGCAGCAGAGTAAAGATGCGAACCTTCCATATGTTGAACTGCGGGCCGCCAAAGGCGCGCAAGACAACTGTTTCAGCTCGGCCTGACTCCGAAGAGCTGAAGCGCGCATAGTCTCCTGCAGAGGACACTCCGTTTACCTTGACCGCTCCCGTGACATCGGCAGTCAGTTCTGCCTGTGCAAGCAGATGTATATCCGCCGCGCCGCCAATCACCATCGAAAGAAAATGCAGCAGCGAAACATTTGTGGAAAGTTCGATCGGTATGACGTGCGTCGTATAAGAAATCCCCAGACTACCGGTTGGTTCATAGAGAATGTTAAGACTATTGTACACAAAGCTAATGCTGGCAAGGTTCTCAGTGCTTGAGGCGACAAACCTGCTCGCCGCGTAGGTATAACCTAGCCCGAAATCCAGACCACCCCAGGTCATGAGCGCAAGCGGCACTCGCCTCGCTTGCAGCAACTTGTATTGAAGATAAAGACTGCCCGAAGTCATGTTGATAGTGTAACCTGAATAGGCGAGCGACGGCAGAACGAAGAACGAAAGATAGAAATTGAGATTTTTGGGATCAAAATATTTTCTGCGCCGCAGGGCAGTCGTGCGCAGACTGATTCCCAGCGTCGCCGAAGCAGAAAATCCGGAACCCAGATCAGGTACCGTAGTATTGCTGAGTCGCTTGTTCAGCGCATCGATATCACCGCTGCTTGTCGGCAGAGCCACGTTGCTTACCGCGACGGTACCACCCGCACCGAGCGAGAAGACCGTCATGTTGCTTGCGTAGTCGGCGACGCGCCCCGCAGAGGCAACCGACTGTGCTTTCGCCATATAACCCAGTATGCCGCTAAAATTTCCCGTCTGGAATTTCGAATTGACCTGACTGCAGACCTCGGCTTCGACGGCAGCCTGGTCAAGCCCCGCAGAGGGCGCTGCCACACGCACTGGTCCACAGACCGTCTCGGCAGACGCAGGCCCTGACGGTAAACTCGCAATTGCCAGAATACAGAAAACAGCGCGGCGCATGCTAACCTATTATCGGGTCGCGAGAGGGGTAAGTGAAGCCATGGCGTTCTGTGTATGGGACGACAGATCGCATCCTCTTACAACAAAAAAGGGGGATTTCTCCCCCTTACCGGACTTGGAGCCTGTGCGGCAACTTGCCGGAGCGATTTTTCGCGCAAACCGCGTCCGCTAAGCGGCAAAAATTCCTTCGCAAATCGTACCGATTTGCTCCACGAGGCGCCAAAAGGC
>CAYOZO010000010.1:0-50211 GCA_964408405.1 uncultured Turneriella sp. | reverse complement strand
CGGCTCGCGCAAAAAATCGCCTTTTTGTTTTTTGCATGAGTTAGCGCACAGGCTCGCAAGAGATCTAACCGCTACTTCACCAGTCTCTTGTAACGGAATTTCCTGTGTTCTCCACCCATGCGCTTCTTGCGATCGGCTTCATATTCAGAAAAGCCGCCTTCAAAGAAGCGCACCTGTGCATCGCCTTCAAACGCCAGTATATGTGTCGCGACACGATCGAGAAACCAGCGGTCGTGCGAAATGATCACAGCACAGCCGGCGAAAGCTTCAAGACCTTCTTCGAGCGCGCGTACAGTATTGACGTCAATGTCGTTGGTGGGTTCGTCGAGCAGCAGTACGTTGCCGCCTTCTTTCAGTGCGAGAGCCATGTGCAGCCGGTTGCGCTCCCCCCCGGACAGTACGCCGCACTTCTTTTCCTGGTCGGCGCCGGAAAAGTTGAAGCGCGCGATGTAAGCGCGCGCGGCAACCGAAAGTTTGCCGACCTTCACTTCAGGAGCTCCCCCGGAAATGACCTCGAACACTGTCTTATTGGGATCGATCGCGGAGTGCTGTTGGTCAACGTAGGAAATTTTGACCGTTTCGCCGATGATAAACCTGCCCGAATCGGGTTTTTCGAGTCCGAGGATCAGGCGAAAAAGCGTGGTCTTGCCCGCGCCGTTAGGGCCGATGACGCCGACGATGCCGTTGGGCGGCAGCTCAAAATTCAGATTTTCGTACAACAGCTTGTCGCCAAAACTCTTGCTGACGTTTTCCGCGATGATGACCTTGTCGCCGAGTCGGGGTCCGTCAGGGATGTAGATTTCGAGTTTGCTTTCTTTTTCTTTCGCGTCTTCATTCAGAAGTTTTTCGTAAGCGCCAAGACGCGCCTTCGACTTGGCCTGGCGGCCCTTGGCTCCCATGCGTACCCACTCGAGCTCCCGCTCAAGCGTCTTGCGGCGTTTGCTCTCGGCTTTTTCTTCGTTGGCGAGACGATTGGCTTTTTGCTCGAGCCATGATGAGTAGTTCCCTTTCCACGGAATGCCTTCGCCGCGGTCGAGTTCGAGAATCCAGCCGGCGATATTATCGAGAAAGTACCGGTCGTGCGTGATCGCGATCACCGTACCTTCGTATTCCTTCAGGTGCTGTTCGAGCCACTGTACTGATTCGGCATCGAGGTGGTTAGTCGGTTCATCCAGCAGCAGAATCTGTGGCTTTTTGAGCAGCAGGCGGCAAAGAGCTACGCGGCGCTTTTCGCCGCCGGAAAGATTTTTGATAACGGCGCTTTCGTCGGGACAGTTCAGAGCATCCATTGCCCGCCTGAGCATGTTGTCGAGTTCCCAGCCATTGGCTTTTTCGATTAGTTCACCGAGTTCACCCTGGCGCTCGATTGCCTTTTCCATTTCTTCGTCAGAGAGATCGGTTCCGAGACTCTCGCTCACGGCTTCATATTCTTTGAGCAGCCTGACTACGTCGCCCGCGCCTTCTTCGACAATTTCACGTACCGTCTTGTTTTCATCGAGCTGCGGTTCCTGTTCCAGATACCCCACACTGTAGCCGGGCGAAAAGACCACTTCGCCCTTGTCTGGTTTCAGCACGCCTGCGATGATTTTCAGAAGCGAGGATTTTCCCGAGCCGTTGAGTCCGATAATGCCGATCTTGGCGCCGTAATAGAATGATAGGTAGATATCCTTAAGCACCTGCTTGTGCGGCGGATAAACTTTGCTAACGCCGACCATCGAAAAGATAATTTTTTTATCGTCTGCCATGTTTCCTGCTTCACCGGCGTTGACCGGTTCGTTCTCCTAAATCGAGTTTTCTTCTGCTGGTTCTGCCTGTTCCTGTGGGGCAGGGGGAGTTCCGTAGTGATCCGGCGGCATAAGCTCTACAGGGGGCCGCTCTTCTACCCGCTCCAGCGTCGATGAGAACGGGCGCATGGTGAACGAGAGCGCGAAGATGAGCGCGCACGCGCCGGCAAGATATTGCCGGGTGCGATCGAGTGGCTGCCGGATCAATGCCTGAGGCATTTCCTGGAAGAACGGATTGCGGTTCTGCCGCAGTTCCGGATGTTCAATGCCGAGATAGATAAAAATCAGAACGAACGCAAACCACATGGGATACCACAGCGCCATGACGAACAATATTGCCATGAAGATGTAGGCGATGTCGCGCTGGCGCGATCCAAACAGCGTGTAGACGATTTGCCCGCCCGAAAGATTACCCAGCGGAAAAAGATTGATGGCGGTAAAGAAAAGTCCCGCCCAGCCGGCTGCCAGCAGCGGGTGGACGGCCAGATCATAACCATGCGGGATTTCTTTCAGAACTTTTGCAATCCCCTTAATGAGTAGCGGATTTTCAAACTGCGGGACGCCTGCGACAACATCGGTCAGCAGAGTGCCCGCGACGAGGCAAGGCACAGAAAGAATAAAACTGGTTGCCGGGCCCCAGAAAGCGACATCGAAAAGCGCGCGGCTGCCGACGCCGGTGTGCGCGGTGCGCGTCACTACCCCCAGCGTACCAAACGGTGAGAACAGCGGCATAGGCAGGAAAAACGGCAGGGTAGCATACAGTCCATAAGAACGCGCCTGGACAAAGCGGGCGAGTGAATAGCCCAGCAAAATTACCGAGAGTGCAAGCGCGAAAACGAACGCATCGAGGTTGCGGCCAGCGGCCTCGCTGTGTGAGCTGAAATTAGCCCCTGCCAGGTAAAGCGTAAGAAAATTCAGGGCGAAGAGTATCAGATGACGACGCCGGGTCGGCTGGTCTGCCTGGCGGTAGCCATCGCTGAGAATCTGTATGTTTCGCCTGAGCGTTTGGATCATGTCAGTCAATGAGCTGCGGCAGCGCGGCGGAGCTTTTTTTCTTACGCTGCTGTTTGCCCTTCGCGACTGACCTTTTTTCCGGCGTACTCTGTACAGAAACTTCCAGGGCCCTGGTTTCCTGCATGGTCGGGTATTGGGGTCTTTCGTGGTAGGTACTAACGAGCACGTCCAGAAAGGCCTTGCGGATCGTTGAGAGGTCGCCCAGGGTAAGCGGCGCTTCGTGAAACTGCTCTTCGGCAATTTTGTTCTGTATGATGCGATCGATGATCGCGGCGAACTCTTCTGCCGAAGCAGTCGAGGCTGTGCGCGAGGCGGCCTCAACGCTGTCCGCGATCATCGCGACTGCAGTTTCCTTGCTGCGCGGCCTTGGACCCGGATACTGGAAATCTTTGCGCGCGACGTGTGAATGGCCTGACCGGGCTGACTGCGCTTCGAGCGCTTTGTGATAGAAATACTGGATTGTCGTTGTGCCGTGGTGCTCGGGTATAAAACTGATTACTTTTTCCGGCAGGCGATTTTCACGCGCCATGGCGATTCCATCGGTGACGTGGCTAATGATCATCTGCGCAGATTTAAGCGGGCCAAGTTTCCTGAATGTTTCCGAGTTCGGGTATAGATGGCGGTTTTCGGCATAAAAATCCGGATGCACCATTTTACCAATGTCATGGTACAGGCAGCCCACGCGCGTCAGCAGAGTATCTCCGCCTAAAGCCCGAACCGCCGCCTCGCTGAGGTTTGCCAGCATGACGCTGTGCGAGTGCGTCGAGGGCGCGATGGCCGCCATGCGCGTCAGCAGCGGATGGTTAAAGTCATTGAGCTCCATCAACCGAAAGGGAGTTGGCAGGTTAAAAAGAAATTCGAGCAGCGGCAGTATGCCGAGGGTCAGGAGAATGCTGAGTACACTGTTCACCACAATGGCGCCTACTTTGAGCTCAAAATTTCTCGCTGCAGGCGCTAGCAACTCAAAACCGCCGATCAACGCCATGTTCGTCACGGCGATAATCAGCCCACCTTTAAACATCTGGCTTCGTTTTTGCATGCGGGTCGAAGCATAAAGGCCGGCAATTGCAGTAGTCAGCGCGAGCAGCAGGCTCTCGCGGTCGAATCCGGTTAAGAGAAAAGAAAAGATCGAGAGGTAGATTCCTGCGGAGAGCGCGATGCGGGCGCCAAAAAATTGACCCGTGAGAATGCCAAAAAAACCGAAGGGCACAAACAGGACAAAATTGATTTCATAACTACGCAGCGGATTTATCGCCATGATAAAGAGTTCAAGCGTGAACATGAAGGCAAAGAGGCCATGCAGTATGATATGCGAGCCATAATCGCGCACCTGCTCCCAGGCGAAGCGAAAGGTGAAATAAGCTATAGAAACAGCGAGCACTCCCATAACAAAAAGGATGCCCAAAAGTTGCGAACCATTGCGCCTGCGGTGATTTTCGCGCACCTGGTCCAGCAAGCGCAGCTTTTCATCGTCGATGACATCACCTGCTCTTAAGAGTATCGTACCGCGCTTGATTAAGCGGTAAACCGGCGTGACGCGGCTTGCTGCCTGTGTGCGCCGCAGCCCGGTGTACTGTGCATTGTAAACTATCGCCGGCTCGGCGCGCATCAGTTCACGTATGCGGGTAAGCACAATGCGCATTGTCCCGCGCGACAATTCCGTGTCTTTGGTCTGGCTCTCCGGAATACGGAAAGCTTTACTGCTTTCAGTTGTTTGCAGCTGCTCAGCGCTCCAGACGACGTCGGGCACATCGCGCGGATGGTTGATGGTGCGTATCTGTACCCCCTTCTCTTTCATCTCGCTCATAACACCGGCATCGGGCTCAATGCGAAGAAATCCACTCTCCGAAAAAAGCTTCTCGGCCATCTGCAAAGCGCGTGGCTCGAGAATCTCAGTCTTTTTTTCTTTGAGCAGCGATTCGGTATCTGCCTTGCGGTAGAGCGGGCTTGTCAGCCAGGGCATACGGTCATAGAGCAAGGCAAGGCGATCAGCAAGCGGAGTGTTGCGCGTTTCGGCAATGGTTCGCGCAATCCAGGTGAACTCCGTCTTCAATTGCTGGAGTATCTTTTCATAAACTGCATAGTCCCGGTCAAAAGCAGGTCGCTCGCGTTCATAAGCGGCTTTACGCAACCGCTCGGTTTCTGCCTCGTCTTCGATCCGCAGATCCATGAGCGCCTTGAAGTCCGTCTGAACGACATCGCCTGCACTGAAACGGGGAATTTTCTGCATCAAGGGCAATGCAAGAAAAACGACAGATACCAGCAGGGTAATGCCATAGCCAATGAGCGTGGCTTGCTTGATTTCGGCAAACGAGCGTGCCTGCGCCAGATAACGGTTGAGGGTTACGCCGAGCGCCCTGAGTCGTACCTTAACGGCAGGGCGCGGCATGGGTAATTTATTTCTTCGCTTTGCGACTCAGTTCGCTGAGCAGCTTTTCATGGGCGGCAAGAATGCGCTCACTGTCAGCTTCGCTTAGCTTCTTCTTGTCATGGATCTCGATCAGCAATTCGCGCAGGAATTTCTGTTCTGCTGCCGCATAATCGAGCAGAAGCTCCTGCGCGCGCAGAGTCTGGTGCAGCTCTTTCATCCGCTGCGCCATCAGGTCGAGCGTGTTTTCCCTAACCTGCTTTTCTTTGTTCCATTCTTTTTCAATCTCGTCGCGGTACTTCTGTACATTTTCGAGCGCAGCGCTGACATGGCGTTGCTGGTGCAAAAGCTGGGCTTCAAATTCGCTCAGCTTTTCAAACGCCTGAGCGCGTATTTCTGTGTTGTGCAATTCATCGGTGGTGAATTTCAGAATGCTCTCAATACGGGCGAGCACTTCGTTTTCCGTATATGTCTCCTGGTGGTGCCCCCCCGGCTTTTTGCCATCAGCCATGCACGATCTTCCAAAGTATTGACGTGAGGTCAAAAAAAATAAGAAAGTTCGCGAACGCGCAGGCGAAAGCAGGGGAAACGCCCTGTTTTGTGCGCGTTTTCTCCATTAGTATGCGGGAAAGCGCTCCAATAGACCCTAAACTGAAAGCCGCAATAGACAATGCTATTGCGAACGAACACCTGGTACGGATTCGTGCGTATGCGGTAATTTCTGCCACAGAGGCAGGCCTAAGTTACATCGTCGAACAGATACTGGCCAAGTATAACCGTCAGGATATGGTAGGGCCGGTCTATACTTCCGTCAAAGAACTCTCACTGAACGGAGCTAAGGCGAACTTCAAACGTATCCTTTTTGAAGACGAAAATCTCGACAGCGACAACGATGAGCAGTACGAACAGGGAATGGAGCTCTTCAAAAAGTACCTCAACGAGAACTGGGTGCTCGAGTACGGTAAAAAGTCGCGCGAGCGAAAGCTGTACGTTGACATATTTTTTGACTTTAACCGCGATCGCCTGATTCTCGAAGTAATGAATAACCGGCCGATTACTCCCAAAGAAGACAAGCGCATCCGGGAAAAGTTCCATACCGCGATGCGCTACGATGACATCGCCCAATTCTACATGGAAGGCGGCGACAGTTCCGAGGGGGCCGGAATGGGTATCGTTCTCGTCACCATGATGCTCAAGGCACAGGATATTGATCCGCACCTGTTCACGATACGTTCGGACTATCGCGAAAAGACCCTCGCCCGCGTGGAGTTTCCTCTGTCACCAGACTACCAGCCCAGCCGGCAGCGTTTTATCACGGAATCGAATGCCGAGCTGGTACTCAGCGTCTAGCAGGCTGTTTTTCAACAGCCTGCTAAGCTTGGTTTCGCAAATTCGGGCTCTGAGAGAAGTTCCATTTTAGATTCCGGCGCATCATCGCTGCCACTGCGTTTGTACGTAACCCAAAAGGTGGTCTCAGGCTTAGTCAGGCGAAACATCGCGGTGCGTTCTGTCGGTCTTAGGGTTGGCTGGGGCGTTTTTACGGGTAATTCAGCGCCTTCAGTTTCCCAGCGCCGCACCTCTGACCAGCGCCAGGCACGGTAGGTAACTTCTATGTCATAGACTGGGACTTTTTCATAGACGGGAACTTCGCGCTCTCGGATAACACGCCGCTTTTCTGTCGCAGGCACGTCCAGTCGGCTTCTGGCAGTGGCTTTATGCGTGACTTGTCCTGACCGACACGCGCAGGTTCTTCTTTTCGCGCATCGGAGCGCGCGCCGCACGAGGTGCAAAACTGGTCATGAAAATTGTTGGTAGTGGCGGAAAACGCACAGATCCAATCGGGCCCTTTACCCAGGCGTTGCTGCTCGGCGCTATCGGTGATTACTTCTTCTTTGTCAGCGAGCCGGTACAAGCGAACTTTTTTGTCACGAGCCTTACCGCAGGCCGGGCAATAGCGTGCATCGCCACGTATCGCCTTGCGCCCGCAGGCCAGGCAATCCCAGTATTCGTAAACATATTCGACGGTAACGCGTTCATCCACGGGACGGCTTACATATTCCGCCGGTAACTGCCACCCACTTCGTACAGCGCGCCGGTTATCTGCCCGAGCGAGCAGCTCTTCACGGTCTCCATCAACTCTGCAAATACATTACCCGAGCTGAGCGCTACACGGCGCAGCCTGTCGAGCGCAGCTGCACTTTCAGCCGCATGGAACGTATGGAACTCAGCGAGAGATGCGATCTGCCGTCTTTTTTCTTCGTCGGTCGAACGCATCAGCTCGCCGTGGTAGTACTCGGTCTCTTCGCTCAGGAACGTATTCACGCCGATAATGGGGAGCTCCCCCGAAGTCTTGAGCTTCTCGTAATAAAGACTTTCTTCCTGGATTTTGTTGCGCTGGTACATAGTCTCCATGGCGCCGAGTACGCCGCCGCGGTCGGAAATCCGGTCAAATTCCTTGAGGATTGCCTCTTCTACCAGGTCAGTGAGCCGGGTCAGGAAATAGCTCCCCTGCAAAGGATTTTCGTTTTTGGTGAGGCCCAGCTCGCGGTTGATAATGAGCTGTATCGCAATCGCACGCCGCACCGATTCCGGTGTTGGCGTGGTGACCGCTTCGTCGTACGCATTGGTGTGCAAACTGTTGCAGTTGTCCATGATTGCATAGAGTGCCTGCAGCGTTGTACGGATGTCGTTAAACGAAATTTCCTGCGCGTGCAGCGATCTTCCCGAAGTCTGGATGTGGTACTTTAATTTCTGCGAGCGCGCATCGGCGTGGTAAAGATCGCGCATCGCAATCGCCCAGATGCGCCGTGCGACCCGTCCGATGACCGCGTATTCGGGGTCCATACCGTTCGAGAAGAAAAAGCTAAAATTACGCGCAAAATCGTCGATCTTCATGCCGCGACTCAGGTAGTACTCGACGAGCGTGAAGCCGTTGGCGAGCGTGAACGCGACCTGCGTGATCGGGTTGGCGCCCGCTTCGGCGATGTGGTAGCCCGAGACGCTCACTGAATAAAAATTCGTCACCTGGTTATCGATAAAGAACTGCTGGATATCGCCCATGACTTTAAGCGAGAACTCCGTCGAGAAGATACAGGTGTTCTGTGCCTGGTCCTCTTTCAGAATATCGGCCTGTACCGTGCCACGCACTTGAGAGAGCGTCGCCTTGCGTATATTGGCATAGACTTCAGGATCAACAAAATTCTCTCCGCTGACGCCTAAAAGGGCTAAGCCCAAACCGTTATGGCTTTCCGGTTTACCGTCGCGGTATTGGGGAGGTTCAAGATTTCTTTCGGCATACATCTGCCGGATTTTTTCCTGTACTTGAGAGAGTTTTCCTTCGCGCGCGAGATAAAGTTCTACCTGCTGGTCAATAGCCGCGTTCATGAAAAATGCAAGAATCGTCGGAGCCGGGCCATTGATTGTCATGGAGACGCTGGTACTCGGCGCGGACAAATCAAACCCCGAGTAGAGCTTTTTCATGTCATCGACTGTGCAGATCGAAACACCGGCATTGCCGATCTTGCCGAAGATGTCGGGGCGCTCTGCCGGGTTTTCACCGTAGAGAGTGATCGAATCGAATGCCGTTGAAAGTCTCGCCACAGAGGGGCTTCCTGCCCCGGCGAGACCAGGCACCTCCTGCGCCACTGGGCCCGCAGCAGCCTGTCCCTTGGCAATCAGGTGAAAGCGGCGGTTGGTACGCTCGGGCGAACCCTCGCCGGCAAACATGCGCGTCGGATCTTCGCCCTCGCGTTTAAAAGGAAAGACACCTGCGGTGTAGGGGAACTCCCCCGGAATATTTTCCTTGAGCAGGTATTTTGTGAGCTCACCCCAGTCTTCATAGGGCGCCGGCACCACCTTCGGGATCAGCGTATCGCTCAGTGACTTTGTGCCCGCGCGCACGGTGACGTCCTTGTCGCGTACCTTGTAGCTGTAGGTCTCCTGCGCGTAGTTCGCGCGGGTTTTACCGATCGAGCGCAGTTCTGCCAGCAGTCGCGGATCGATTTCCTTTAAGAGAGCATTATACTGCGTGACGAGAGGCTCTGCTACTTGTGACGCCGGAATTTCGAGCGCCTCGCCCAGCGGCCTTCTTGTCTCATACCCGATTGTGGCGAGCGCCGTATAGAGCGCCTGCAGCTTACGGGCGAGTTCGGCCTGCGAGGCTGCGACGGCGTGATAAGAACGCACCGAGTCGGCAATATCCGACAGGTAGCGCGTGCGACGCGGAGGAATAAAGTCGTCCTTAACAGAAGCCGATTCGAGCTTCACCGCAGCCTTCAGATTGTCAGGCAAAAACTTCTTCCGTTGCAGGTGGCGAACAAGCGCCGCGAAAGCATCATCCACTAAAACGTCGCCAAAACGGTTGGCAATGGTCGGGTAGATGGGTAATTCTTCGTCTTTCTCAGTCAGGCCTGGGCCGCTGCCATCCCTGGCTCCGCGTCCACCAGGACTTGCGTGGCCTATGCCGTGATTGCGCCTGTACTGTTTACGTACCTGTATCAGAGCATCTTCGGCGCGCATACGGTCAAATTTGTTGATGATAACCATATCGGCATAGTCGAGCATCGCGATCTTTTCGAGCTGCGTCGCGGCGCCATATTCGGGAGTCATGACATAGACCGAAAAATCACACAGATCAGTAATCGCCGTGTCTGACTGGCCGATACCTGCTGATTCGATGATGATTAGATCGAACTCTGCATGACGCAAATAGGCGAGGATATCCTTCAAGGCTGGAGAAATGGCGGCATGGTCGGTGCGCGTCGCAAGCGAACGCATGAAAATTTTGCCATCATTTACCGAATTGAGCCGCAACCGGTCGCCTAAAAGCGCGCCGCCAGTTTTGCGCTGCGTCGGGTCAACCGAGAGCAGGGCTAGCCGCAGGTGCGGATACAGTAATTTGAAGCGGCGCAGGAATTCGTCTATGAGCGAAGACTTGCCTGCGCCGCCCGAACCGGTGAAGCCAAGAACTGGCACCTTCGTTTGCCCCGGAATTAATTCCGGGGCAAACGATGAAGATTCGATTGCGGAAATTTTTCGTGAAAGCAAATGACCATGATTTGCATAGATATCCGTTAGCCCCGGGTTTAAACCCGGGGCTAACGTGGCGTGCGATCGGTTAGATGCCCGTTGAATCATATCGCGCGCCATGCCATCAAGACCCAGAGCACGCCCGTCATCGGGTGAATAGATGCGTTCGACGCCGTACGCCATGAGGTCTTTGATTTCGCTGTCAACGATCACTCCCCCGCCGCCCCCAAAGACCTTGATATGCGACGCGCCTGCCTGCTTCAGCAGATCGACCATGTACCTGAAATACTCGTTGTGCCCGCCCTGGTAAGAGCTCACGGCAATACCGTCCGCGTCTTCCTGCAGCGCCGCAATAACAACTTCGTGCACAGGACGATTGTGGCCGAGGTGTATGACCTCCGCGCCTTCACGCTGTAAGAAGCGCCGAATAATATTGATCGAGGCATCGTGACCGTCAAAGAGCGACGTAGCAGTGACAAATCGAACTGGTTTCATGGGTTTCCTTGGATTAGGGTTTTGCTTTTGGCGAACGTGGTCTGAGAATTGCAGTATAGGGCGGCAGGAGCACGCGCCAGTTGGTATAGAGGTAACGCAGGCCTGAAATAGCCGTAATAATCGTGGTAAGCAGAAGCAGGAAGTAAGGAGCTGATTCTGCAAAGTATTTGTTTCGCTCTGCCTTGGGAATTTCTTCTGACTGGAGCGATTGTGTCGCTTTCATGAGCAAAGTCGTCGCGATCTGGTAGTTTTTAAGCCCTGCTGCCCGCCCTTCGCTATAGGTCGCGCGGATATCGAAATGAAACGACCGCATGATCAGGATCACAAGAATCAGTACTATCGAGAACATCTGGAACATGGTCTTGGCCTTGCCCAGCCGCGTGGTGCGTATCTCGGTCCCCTTGCGGATTGCCAGATAGCGCATCAGAGTGACGAGCATATCGCGCAGGATGATGACGATGACCATCCAGAGCGGGACTGCCTGATCAAGCAAGATGAAGATAATGAGCGTGGCAATAACCAGAGCTTTGTCCGCGAGAGGGTCAAGGAACCGGCCAAGAGAGGACTCCTGTTTCCATTTGCGCGCAAGATAGCCGTCAAAAAAATCGGTGACTGAGGCTATGCCAAAGATCGTGAGTGCGATTAACCGGTCGCGCGGATGCTGCGAAAGCAGAAAATAGAGAAAAAAAGGAATCATCACGATACGCATGATCGTGAGAGAGTTCGGCAGGGTAAGCCATGCCAGCATTGGGTTCAAATGTGTATCTTAAGACGTTCGCTCAAGTAGATTTCGCTTGCAAGCTGTTGAAAAACAGCCACGAAGCCGGATGATCCCTGACGGCTGACAGCTATTCCGTACTGCTGGTGATTACCTGAACATTCGCGAACTGCATTAGATCGACAGGCATAGTCGCAGCTGGCGAACCTGCTTGTCGCCTGAGCCGGGGCAGCAACGAGACGTCATCGGGCGAAAAAAGTTCGAGTTCATTATTGCCCACCGGAAACTCCCTGGGTTTCGCAGGGTCGTATTTGTCTGAGATAGTTACCCAGCCGGTGGGCTGCAAATAGACCTGCAGCCAGGTCATCGTCTTCTTGCTGTCCAGGTCGAGAAAAACCATTCTCCGGCAGGGAACGCCCAGCGCACGGCTGGCAGCACAGCGGCTTAGATCGTCCATTGCCTTATCCGCCTTAAGCGCCGCCAGCGCATAGATCGGATGCTTGCCGTCGTTCTTCGTGAGCCAGCTCTTGCGAAACGCATCAATTGCAGCAGTACGACCGGAATCAAGCGGCAGCGCATCGAGGTGCGTTCTTACGCTTTCCGGCAATTCGGGACTGCGAAAGTATTGCTTCACGAGCTGCGCGTTGAAGATATGCGTCAGGTTGTAGAGAGTTGCCTGAAACTGCAGCCGGTAAGTGCGTCTTTTCTCGGAGCTTTTGGGTTCAAGCTGAAGCTCCGCCGTATGCGAACCGTCCTCCCAGCGGCCGAAACGGGTAAACGGATCAGAACGCAGCCCGGCGATTCTTTGGTGCGCCGTTACCGGCAGCAGAGAATATTTCATCTGCAAACGCGCTTCGCGCGCGCGCTCTTCTTCGCTCCACGGCAGCTCGATTTTAAGTTCGGCTGCCAGCGTAAAGCTGCGGCGGGCCGCTGCGACGTAACTTTCCGTCTCGATAAAATCGACGGATCGAACCTGACCCGGCCGGGCGACGTACATACCGCCATCGACAAAACTCACTCCATAGCAACCCTCTGGCAGCGGCAGGAAGCTGACCTGACTGCCGTCAGCCGCAGAAATTTTATAAGCCTTGCCGTCTTTTGCTACTGCCCAGAGAAAACCCTTGTAAAAAGTCATGCTACGGATGTCGCTCGATATTTCAGGCGTAAACGAGCCGAACTGCATGCGATCGACCAGGTGCACGCGGTAGATTTTTTTGTCCTCGCGGTTATAGATGTATGCCTGGTGCATATCGAGCGCTATCGCAACCGGGTCTGCAATGCCCTTGAGTGGAATCCTGTCCACGAGATCGCCGTTAATCGGGTTTATGACAAACACATAATTTGGTGCGACAGTAACCAGGTTAGGCGCCCAAAAGGCGAGGTCTCTAATGTCAAATGCGAGGGTGCGCGTTGCCAGGCGCTTTTTCTGTGCGACATCGTAACCTGTAAGCTGGCGTGTCGCTGCATCACTGATCCAGAGTATTTGCCCGTCATGCGCAAGCCCAAGGGGTATCCTGGTATCGAGCGTAAGATCGTCGGCAAAGAGGGGAGCTAAGATGTTTAACAGAAGAAAGAGGCACCGACGACAGAGATGACCCGAGCGAAAATATTTCATTTTTCCAGTTCCAGAATCTGTGCGCTCGCCGGCCGTAAGGGGGATTTCTTCTTATAAACATCCTTGGGCCCGCAAAGGAGTACCGTGAAGTTTTCCGGGCGGTAGTATTTGCGCGCTACGCGCAGTACGTCAGCCTCGGTTACTTTGCGTAAATTCTCTGCATAGTGGGCAAGGTACGTTTCCGGCAGACCATCCCATTTGAGCTGCAGGTAGAGCTTCATGTACTGCGCCGGGTTTTCAAACAAAAAGACAAACTTATTGCGCAGCGAGAGTTTTGCCTGCTCAATCTTCTTTGCATCGATGTACTGCTGCGGCTCTGCCAGAATTTGGTCCATCAGCGCCAGCACGTCAGGCAGGTTGGTATTGGCTGTCTGCGTAAAAAGTACCAGGCTGCCCGTGAAATCATCGGTTTCAAACGATGAATATGCCGTGTACGCCCAGCCTTTCTCAGTCCGGATTTTCTGCGTCAGGTACGAATTGAACGAATCGCCGCCGAGCAGAAAATCGAGAATGCGCAAAGCGTAGTAATCAGGATCGGTATGTTTCATTCCGGGGGCGCGATAGATAACAGTTGTTTGCGGAATTTCCTTGGGCAAGAGGCGTAGTTCATTGCCCTTCGCGACCGGCAGAATGTGCATTTTTTTCAGATCCGGTGCATCTTTCGGTTGCACAGCGAGTTTGCCCAGCGTCTCATTGAACAGCCTGCGCAGGCGGGGAGCTTCCACTGAGCCGCTGACAGCAACACTCAGGCGCTCGCCGCGCCACATACGTTCATGCCATGCGCTCAGATCCTGGGCTTTGAGCGCAGCCACAGTACGGCGCGTCGCGTACCGACCGCGCAGAGTGTCGCCCCAGTAGACCCGGCTCATACCGAGCGCAGCCCACTTTGCCGGGTTTTCATCGCGCCGTTCAAGTTCCTGCAACACCCTCTTGCGCAGGAGTTCGAAATCCTCTTCGGCCAGCCGCGGTTTCTGTAGCACCTCAAACACTGTCTTAAGGTCGCGCTCGAAGTAATGCGCCATCGAGCGCAGGTTGAACGTTGAGCGCTCGGTACCTGCGCTGAAGCTAAAGGCCGAGGCGCGACTTTCCAGATAGTTAGACAATGCATCACGGTGCATCGTTTCAGAGCCCGAAAAGACGACCGTGTCGCCCCAAAGGCTGTGCAGCCCGAGTTTCTCGTCGGGCACTTCAAAGCCACCACCTTCGACGATGATCTGCATGTGCACTAAAGGCACAGTATCTGACTTAAGGTAATAGACTTCGATACCGTTGTTGAGCCGAAAGCGTTCCACTGCAGGTATTTTCGCTTCGGGCATCTCTTCGCGAATGTAGTGGTACCAGGGTCTCTCTTCAGGCTGAATCCGGGTTTTTTCCGCCGCAAGTGGAGCCAGGCCGAATAGCACCAGGGAGATAAGCTGCTTTAGGCGACCCATGCGTTGCATGGTGAAAAGGTGGCTAGCCATTACTTGTTGAACAGCTGCTTGTTCTTCTCTCTGAGCTGGTCGAAATTCACTGAGCCTCTGACTTTTTCAAGTAGTTCGATTTGCCGGTTCTTTTCGCGTTCGAGAATACGGTACTGTTCTTCTTTCATCGCATTCAGCTGCTTAAAAAGCTTCATCTTCTTCCTGATGAAGTCTTCCATCACGCCTTTTACCAGGGTATTATCGACGCCTGTGATCTGTTCACCGGGCGCAACTTCAATGATTTCATCTTCGCGGCCAGCAGGCGATACAGCGACAACGCCGGTATTTACAAAAACTCCCTGCGGAATGTCAGAGTCTTCATGGGGTTCAGGAGATTCATCGCCGGCGCTCAGCACGAATTCGGTTCCCCGAATGCCCGCGACCAGAGTAGGACTCTTTATTGTATATTTTGAACCCGGGCCCATCTTCTTGGCAAATTTAGTATAACCTCTGCCGGACTCGAGATCGACGACAATGTTGGTATTGCGATCCTGTTCGGTTAGTTCACTCAACCGAATGGTCGAATAGGGGGCGAGGTGCAGAACGGCGATTGGACCAATTTGCACGTCCATCTTACCTTTTTTGGTGAACAGCCGGTCGTTGCGGAAAAAAATCGTCTTTGGTTTTGCCGGCAGCGTCTTGCCGTCGCGTTCATAGAAGCATTCGCCCGAGACCGAAAGCACTGCCGCGAGCAGTTCCTTAGGCCTCTCCTGCGCGAAGGCAACTGTTGTCAGAATTGTGAAGGCAATGAGTGTGCGCATAGTTCCTCCTGTAGAGAATTGGACGTTGGACTGGTCGGAAAGGAAAAAATTTTTTAAGGCGTGAAATCTGACGCCCCAAGGGCAGTAGTCGCAGCGCCCGTGACCGTGAGAACTCCTGTAGCGTTGCTGGCACCCAGGGAACAGAAATACCTATAAGTACCGGTGGGCAAGAGAAAGGTTGTTGCGCCACTGCCGGTAGTTGTGCCGTCACCGGTG
The DNA here is from genome assembly GCA_964408405.1 of uncultured Turneriella sp. Lineage (GTDB taxonomy): Bacteria > Spirochaetota > Leptospiria > Turneriellales > Turneriellaceae > Turneriella. Next base: position 34,749 of record CAYOZO010000010.1, on the reverse strand, counting down.
CGCGTGTACGCCGCGAGTGGCTGGGTAGTGGCAAAAATGGATGTCACAGAGACATCGGTCACAGTACAGGTGTAGCTCCCGCCGCCGGCCTGCAGATCAAAAGTGTGCTGGCGAAACAGCGCCAGGTTGGTACCGTTGACGGTGAACGTCGTATTTGCCGAAATATTCACAGTAGCTAGTACGCCATAGAGATTGCCGCCAATCGACGAATTGATCCAGCCGTTGCCAGGACAACCGGTCGGTTTCGCGAAGGTGACTGTTTCCGCACCGTAGCGTATGGCAAAATACAGCGTGTAAGAGCCGGCCTCGAGTGATGCCGGTGTGCCTACTGTGGGACATCCGGCTGTATCGATGCCATCGAGCACGAGCGTTGCTGCACCGCTGCCGTCCGTCTGCGCAGCCGCATCGTACTGTGCAGCGTAAAGTACTCCACTGCGAAAGAGCAGCGCGCTGAAAGGCTTGTTTTGGTGGTTTACGTTCGACGATGCGATATTCAGCGTTAGCGTGTACGTGGGGGGTGTTGTTGCACCGCTGCTTGTCACGTTATTCACGGGAGCAAAAACCTGCGCTGACTGAGTACAATGCGTAAGCGCCAGGAGCAGCGCAGCGGCCAAAGCTCGTTTCATGGCAGGCTCCTCACGCAGCGAATGTTCTTCTTGGGCGGCTTAACGATCGCAGTCAAAAGCTCTGAATGGTCACGCTGTGAAATACTGGTGAAGCCCGAGAAAAAGTTAAAGGCCCAGGCGCGGTCATAATAGGGCGTGTTCGTGCCGGTGTTCGGACCGCTTAAGGCATAGCTGGTGGACGAGTGATAGTCTTCGGCCAGCAGGTTAGGGGTCGGAAACACCGTCGTATCCATCGAAACCCCGAGTGTACCAAAAAGCTCGCGTCTGGAGATGCTCTTGAGTTCGTTGATAGTCGGCGCGCGCCAACGGTAACGGTCCTGCACGAGGCTTGGTGCGCCCGAATCTGTGTATGCGTGACCGTCATAGCGCTCGTGATTGAGGCGGTCGCAGTAGTTGAGTGCGTCATTCCAGTAGTCGTTGTCATTGGTGGCTATTCCATCGTCGCCACAGGTCGGAGAATCGAAAACGCCACGACGGCATTTCTGCCAACGCAATTTGTTGACTGTGTCATCGACGACGTGGCTGCCGAGGTATGTGACTTTGTTCGGTCCGCTGGAATTGACGAAAACGGCATAAGCCGTACTGGCCGTAAGGTTGGTTGTCAGAGTCGCGGTATAACCCGACAGATTTACTGCCGTAACCGTCGCTGCGGGTGTTGCCGCAGAGCAGTCTGTTGGCCAGGGGTTAGCAGTTGCACTGATGATGCAGTAGTTCGCGAGATTGCCTGCTTCGGTTGCATTGGGCAGTCGATTGAAGTTCACCTGCACAGTAGTCAGGTTGGACGCATTCGCGCTAGTCACATTAAATACGACGCTCGGCGCGGGCGCGTCATGCCGCACTGGCCCGTTGAAAAGCGCACGGCTGAGGTTTAAGTTAAGCGGTGGGGTATCAATGATGTTCTTCACTACAGTTAAGAAGCCAGCGTTAATATCATTTTGCGCCGATGTGCCTGAAGTATAATTGGCGTTCACATTTACGACCTGTTTCAGTGAAGGTACGTAGAGTTTCGTGTTGGCGGTGTAGGCTGTGGCTGTTGCATAAACGGCAACCGCAACAATCTCGTTATCGGAAAGATCGTTTGCAATTGTGTCGGCGGTGTGGGCAAGCAGTACCTGGTAAACAGTGCCCGAATCAATAACGTATGCTCCTGCGTTGTATGGTGTTCCAGTCTGCCAGACATCGCTAGCCGACTGTATGCCGCTGACAAAAAGTTTGTAAGCCGTGTTAGCTCCCATGGCTGAGCCGAGTGTCAGCCTGTAAGCATTCGTACCTACCGGCAGCGCCGTACTAATCGTCGGTGACGATGGTCCACAGGCAGTTGCGTTTGCCGCAGCGATGCAGTAGTTACCAAGGGTGCCAGCCTGCGTCGCGTTGGGCAGTTTGTTGAACTGTACTGTGATCGCGTGCGTGTTCGAGGCAATGTCATAAGAGGGAGTTACCCCTGTCACGTTAAAAGTGGCGTCATTGTCGGGGCCAACAAATGTGGCGGCGTTACCCCCAAGATTTGCCCCGGCCCCTACAATGCTTGCCGTAAAATTCTGCGCCGGCGGCTCAACGACCGGGCCCGCAACACAACGGACCTTATTGCGGTTCGAGGTTGCACGTGAAGTATTGAGCAACGGCCCACTGTTGCCGACATGGCCTTTTTTAAACTCCACCATGTAGGCATTGCTCCGTGAGGTTTGGCCATTAAAGAGCACTGCAATCCCCGTCGCGGTCCAGTAACCCTTGCTCATCGAGGTATTGGGGAAGGGGCCTTCCATAACGAATGGAGCCGAGTTCTGCGCGTAACCGTGAATTGCCGGCGCCTCCGTACCTGGTTCAGGAGCTGAACCCGAGAAGGTGATACGTGCGCCGTAGTCCACCAGTGTTTCGAGCTCATATACGGTAGGCAGGCGCCAGTCTCGGCGACCGCCATAACCCTGGCCGTTGTTCATGCTATTCAGACTCGAACATGCATTCACCGCGTCTCCCCAGCTGAAGTCAGAGCCCGAGTTCATGCATTTATCGCTGGCAGTGTAGTAGAACTGTCCTTCGCTGCAGGTTTTCCATACCAGGGTCGTCACGCTGTCAATGGAGTAAGGATGGCAATTTGTGTTAGGCCCCATGATGTTACTGCAGTTGGCGGCAATCAGATTCTGCGGATGCGCTCCTGTCACAAAGCGGCGGCCATTGACCGCTCCGCCATTGCCTGCACCATAGAATTGTGTCCCGAAAGTGGGATTAATCGGATCAATAAAGCCATTCTGACCGGCTGGATAATCCTGTGTGCCAATCTTGGGCTCCGGCGCGCCATCTTCTACGCAACCTAACCGCTCAATCCATTTGTCCTGGCTTGCCGAATAATAGTAGCAGGCTTCCTGGCCGGTCGGTACTACCTTGTAGCGCCCCGGGTTCCAACTGACAGTGAATGTTCGCCGGGGTTCATTCTTATCGAGCGGCATGTCGTCCAGATTTTGCAGCGTATCATTATCAAAGTCGAAGGCAATCACATTGTTTTCCGGCCAGCGCACCCAACCCAATTGGATAGTGAGCGTGTCGTTGGCAAAGCTCGTCGAAGACCAGGTCCAGGTATAGCCCGAATTCGTGACGCTGATCCATCCACCTGGAGTGGCATCATCACGGGCGTAGGTTCTGATAACCGGGTTCGTATCAACGCGCATCGTCATATCGAACTGGATGCGTATTTGGGTCCCGTTTACATCCGTAACCGGCGAGATGGTACTCCCGTCTGCAGGTGTGGTCGCGACAATTTTGGGGTTCTGCTTGGCCCCGCGCCCAGAAATGCTGTTCGCGGGCGGAGCGAAGCGCTCGAACCCCTGCTGGCAGGCGCCCAGCAGCGTGAGAAAGATGACCAACAGAATCTTAGAAGTTACCGACATTATGAGGCTAATGCTCCTCTTTATCATGGAAACTCCCTGAGTACATGGGCCAAAAAGATAGTAAACAAGTGTGCTTGCTATTGCTTTCCTGAATACTCGACGAGTTCCCGCTCAGCAGCGTTCAGGTTGTCAATCGAGCTCTTCAGCAGCATGAGAAAAAATTCCGGATGCAGACTGCCGACCAGATCTGCCGCACGCTTGTCCATGATGGCGAGCGTCACGTCGGTGCTCTTCGCCTTCCAGGTCTGCAGGCGCTCTGTCGCGCCCGCCATGACCTCGATGTCGCCGATAAGCCCGCCCGCGCCCGTGTCGGTGCCGAATTTAAAGCCCTCTTTGTGATCGACCTGCACCATAGTCCCTTCAAAGACAATATAGATGTTGTTGTCGCACTTGTCGCCAGCGCGGTAGAGGTAACTCCCCTGTCTCAGATGGCGATGCGGCAGCTTGCGGGCCTCTCTCAGCAGATCAAAGGCCGGCATCGTTCAGCTTCTTCATGGCACGCGCAGCGCGTTTGGCCACCACACCGATAAGGCTAATTAAGAAATTGGGATTGCTTTTTGCTAGCCAGGCAAATGTCCTGAGGTCGATTTTGCCGAGTTTTGCCTCGGCTGATATGACCGTCGCTGTCGCGGTGCGCGGCATCGAGCGTATCAAAGCCATTTCACCAAAAAAATGCCCCTGCGACAATGTGCGCAGAACTCCCAAACCCTGTTTGGAGATTTCCACTTCGCCCGAAAAAATAAAATACATGCAGCCATTAGATACCTCGCCTTCAGCAAATACGATGGCCCCTCTCTGTGCCAGAATAGGTTGGATCTTGTGGACAACCGCCTGCATCTGTTTGGGTTCAGATTAGAACTCTGCGTTTTGTTGTGGCTGGCCGATACCATAAACGGTTGTCATTTCGTTTTTACCTCGCAGGCGGATGTCTCCGAGCTTTTCGCACAAAATACCTGATGCCCCCTGTACTCTAGTTTGATCGTCAATGACGATGGGGACATTGAATTTTTTGGTGAGCTCCTGCAGTCGTGCTGCCGTATTGACCGGATCGCCCATTACTGCGTACTTCATCAGGCGAACTGAGCCAATATTGCCGGCGAAAATGCGCCCGGTTGCAATGCCGATGCCATAGCCGAATGGCAACTGCCCGGCTTTCTGCCTCAGGTCATTGAGGAACTGCATGTGCTGCTCAATGGCCAATGCTGTAGCCACGGCATTCTGTGCATCATTCCCCTTCGTGTAGGGACAGCCAAAGGTCGCCAAAATGCCGTCACCCAACAGCTCATTGATCGATCCTCCATGGCCAAATACCAGATCCATCAGATCTGCAAAAAGCTCACTGATTGTTTTAGCATAATCCTGTGCGCCTATCTTCTCAGCAAGTGAGGTCGATCCGCGTAGGTCAAAAAACATGATGGATGCCTCGAGCATTGTGCCACCCAGTTCATCGCTGATCTCCTCACTGAGAATTTTCTCCACCAGATCCGCTGGAAAATAGCGCTGGAGGCTGCGCTTATCTTTTTCCAGTTTTTCGTTCAGCGCCCGGATTTCCTTTCTGTAGCGGACCCGCTCGAAGGCCTGCTGCACTTTCATCGAGACGTCGGCCATATTGAGCGGTTTCGGCAGAAAATCATCGGCCCCTGTGGACATGCAGACGATGCGTATCTCGGGCGAATCTTCGGCTGAGATCATGAAGACCGGCATGGGTATGGGCCCGTCGGTATCGCGGATATGCTTCAGAATCTCGATACCAGGGTGATCTTCGAGGTGAAGGTCAATGATTGCCATATCGGGCGTATTGACGCTTAAGTATGTTATTGCCTTGGCTGCGCTGTCGAGCAGCGTGACTTCGTACCCCCATGAGCTCAGAAATTGCTGCAGCGAGAGCGCCTGCGCTTCGTCGTCTTCTACGATCAGTATGCTTTCCATAAGTGGGTCAAAATAGCCCGATCAGGCTCCTGCCAGCTGCGCGAAGGGATGATTTTGCAGCCGCTGCAGCGCATCTGCAGAGGCATAGCGCGCCAGAAGTTCGCCATTGCCCCCCAGTGCCGTATAAAGCTGCTGCGCAGCAGTTTTACTCGTTTCAGGACATGGAATCTCCAGCAGTGTGGCAGCTGTGACTGCCGCGATGAAGGTGAGCTTTTCCAGAGGCTCGGTGAGCGCTGAAGCGTCCGTTGCTGTCGTAATCTCCATTAGCTTCTGGTAGATGGCTGGCAGGCCCCACTGTATTGCGGCTTTTTTGCCGAGCTCGTTATGGGTTACTCCATAGGACTGCTTTTCGAGCTGCGAGAGGTTCCACTTGTTTTTCTCGCATGCTGCCAGCATATCGCTGTAGTGCCCTTCGCGCTGCAGCGCCAGCAGATTCATGCCAATGCTGTGGAGTAAAGCCGCCAAGAAGGCTTCTTCGGCCTGAGACTTCAGCGAAGTTGCGCCGGCCACTGCCTGCGCCGTGAGCGCCGCAAAGATCGGATATCGGTTGAGGTATTTGCGGAAAGTGTCGCTCTTATAGGTTGAAGCCATCGCGCGCGTGCTCAGATAGACTACCAGATTCTTCGTGGCTTTGACTCCGAGTACTGCAAGCGCGTCTTTGAGGGATTTCACCTTGCCCGAGCGGCCATAAAATGCAGAATTGGATACGCGCAGTAGATCTGCGCTGACGGCCTTATCCGGCAGTATGAGCTTTTCTAAATCTGCAGCGCCATTTTTGGGGTCGTTGGCATCAAACCGGATTACTTGCGCTACCACTGTCGGTAATGGTGGGATCGCGACATCCTGCATAGATGCACTCACCCGGACGAATTCCTGTTCCGAAAAGCCTTTTTCTGAGCAATAGCAGGATGTTGAAAAAATACCGTGCTCGCTGCAGACGCCGCGATTTCTTTGCGAAATCGCTCGCAAAACGCCCCTCACCATGCTATGGTGAGGGGCTGTCTGCAGCTTAAGCTCGGTTTCAACATCCTGCTGTATGGCTGTTTTTTCAACAGCCTGATAGATTACCGATGAAGCAAATGCGGGTGAATTCCAGGCAGGCTGTTTCTGCAGCTCTTACCAAAGTCCGCCAAAGCGGTGCATGACACCTGTAAGGGCAAATAGTATGCTAGTCAACGTCACGAGTGTAATGTGCACTGCCAGGTTTGGCAGAGTCTTTTCGTTCAGGCGGGGAATCAACCGCAATCGCGCATGCAGCGCCAGCGCGGCCGTAAGGAGCAGCAGGAACAACTTGGCAGCAATGGTACGTGATGAGGGTGACTGCAGCGTGAACCATTGCGATACTTCAGGTAATTGAAGCGACGCCATCCATAAACCGGTTACCACGAGTGTTACGAGCGCCGGTATGCCGATTTTCTCGAAATGCCGTTCGAAATCCGTAATGCGGCGATGGTCACGCGTCTTGAGCGCGGGTAGCAGTACTGCAGCGAAAAGGACGATGTGACCACCGGTCCAGATTGTCGCCGCCAGCAGGTGTACACTGATAAGTACGGGGTACATCAGGGGTAGCCTCCCTGCGTGTATTGTGCAGCAACACAGGGAATGTAGCGCATATCTTCCATGATGATGTGTTCGGTCAGCCACGTTTCCATGAATTCCATGAGTTCGTCCCGGCTCAGCAGACCCCTGGTAAGCTGTGCCTCTAACAGGCTCAGGCGGGTCCTCATGAATTCGTGCATTGCCCGGTGGTAGGCAAGATTTTCGTAACCAGCCTTCTCCATGACTTTTTCCTCGAAGGCAAAATGCTCATTGGCATAGGCTGCCAGTTCCTTGATGATTGCGGAGAGGTCTTCGTTACTGCCGTTTGCATCTGCAGTGCGACCGAGCCTTGCCCCGAGACCAAAAAGGTACTGGTGTTGCCGGTCGATTTCCGGTACCCCTACAGTATATTCAGAGCGCCACTCAGGCATTTCCATCTGGATTTCCTTTTCTCGTTAATGCAGGGATATATCGCATGTCTTCACGCAGCACGTGCAGGGTAAGCCAGTTACGTAAAAACTCCGCAAGTGCACGTGGCTCGAGCGTGCCCGATTCCAGATCAGAGGCGAACCGGGCAAGTTGTACCCGCAGGCGCTGGTGCGACTGACGGTGCTCAGCAAGATGCGCATACCCCGCATCTTCCATGCATTTTTCTTCATAGGCAAAATGTCGCTGCGTGTACAATTTGAGCTCTGCCAGCAGTTGCCGTTGCGCAACCGGGTCTGGTAGTCCGCTCAGGCCTCGAATGCTACGGTTAACCAACTCAAAGAGATAACTATGCTGTGAGTCAATTTCGGGAATTCCCGTCGCGTAGTCAGCATTCCATTCGAGCAATTCCATTCTGAGCTCCTATCCTGGTTTACCGTCGATTCGGGGTTTCCAGAGAACAGGTCCATAGATAAACGTAAAGAGGGCGAAGGCACCCAACCAAAGGGTAGCCGACCATATGTACGCGGCGAGTGGTAATCCTGCCAGTACGAATGCCACGCGCAAGACAAGGGCGCCGTGGATCAGAATGTAACCCGCGTTGATGAGCGGGCCTGCGTGAATCTTCCTGCCGGTATGCCCGAGTGAAACCCGCGTCATCATACCAAAAATAAAGATCGCGGCAGAGCCAATTCCGAGCACATGCCACGCCGGTGACGCCGCTGCACCGCTCACGAGGGCAGTTGCCAGCATCACGAGACCAAGTAGCAGCCAGAGGTAACCCGAGAAAAGAATGGCGAGAATTGGTTTGCGCCACGAAGCCAGCGGGTTCCAGTTGAGCCAGCGAACGGTGTTGAGTCCGGCAAACGCCAGAATGGCAGCAGCGGCTGCGTAGCGCAAGCTTGCGTGCAGCGGCAGTGCCGCGTACACCGCGATCAGTAACAGCGTCGCCGGAAAAATGCTGTTCTCCATGCGCTGCGAAATACGTGGCTTCGCCTCGGGTATTGCCAGCGAGGTGAAAAAAGGCAGAATTCGCCCCGCGATGATGACAATGAATGCCAGCACGACGAGAAGGCCGATGTGAATGCTATGCTGCGCAGGAATCAATGCCTGGGGTGTAAGCAGCGCGACAAGGGCAAGGAGCTGCGCGGTAATGTAGATACCATGCAGGTAGACTACCTTGTGGTTGTGTTTCTGCACAGGCTGCAGAAGGGGTTTCATTCGCGTGAGAGCGAAAGCTCCCCCTAAGACATCAATGCCTGCGCCTAGGTAAACAATCGGAGCGGGTAAGAACCAGGCGATCCGGCCGAGCAGCCAGCTGGTAAAAACGACCGCGAGTGGTCCGCGTGTTAGCATTTGCTGGCCGCACCAGTTTTGCCCGGCCGTAAAAAGGAAGCCTAGAATCGCGGCCCGGCAGAAGCCGAAGACCATTTCATAGCTGTGCCACCAGGTGCCTGGTATCGCCGTTGGCAGAATATCGCTGCCGGTCAGCTTTGCGAGCCAGACAGATATGACGAAGAGGGCGTGCAATCCGGTCGCGAGAAAAAAGATCCGGAAGGCGGTGGCAAAAATCGGCCAGCGAAACATGATTGCATGTGTACAATATGCCGGGGTCATCGCCCTTGATCAGGATCAATTATGGTCGAATTTTCTCACGAAAATTGTCCACGCTGATGCTGAGTCCCGCGTGTTGCAGAATAATCTCTCCCTGCGGTGAAAGCAGGCTAAAAAGCGATGAGTGGGCAAATTCATAGTCACCTGGCCTGAGCGGTGTCGAAGGCTCCTGCTTTTTATAATTAACGCCCAGCGCGGCGGCCACCTCGCGGATGCTCTCGGCCTTGCCCGTCAGCAGCACGAACGAATCGGTCAGTTTCATCTTGGCGATAAATTTTTGCAGGTTGGCAGGCGAATCACGGTCTGGATCGAAGGAGATCATCAGGAAAGTTGTGTTGGCGCGCTGCGCCGATGACAGGTTCTTTTCGAGCCTTAGCATCTCGGCTGCGATACGCGGGCAGATCGCGGTGCAGGTGGCGTAGAACATGGCCACGACGACATACTTGCCCTGCAGCTGGTGCAGCATCAGCTGCCTGCCATTCTGGTCGGTGAACATGTCGTGAAACTGATACAGAGACGCCCCGGAAACTTTGCCTGCCTCCATCTTGTGGTGCGCGTGTGGATCAACGGGTTTTTTGCAGCTGATCACCACAGTCGCAAACGCGACTGCGGCGATCAGCGAAATTAATGTTTTCATTTATTATCCCTGGCACACCGGAAGCCGAGGTTATTGCCGGTGTAGTTTCCTTTTAGTGAGCTGCGCATGCCATAGCGCATGTACGTTGCATAGTTGCGCAAGTCGCTGCCTGACAGCGAAGTGGCACCGCAGAAGAGGTTCGATTCGGTATCGGTATCGGCGCGCGAATCGCCGGTGACGGTAGAAGAATTGAAATCGTCTACCCATTCCCAGATGAGGCCGTGCAGGTCGTGTACGCCGTGCGGGCTCACGAGTCCCGAGCCGATGGTTCCGCCTATCGTCTGGTCGTTCGGTTTGCCGAACCAGGCAAGAATCCTGCTGTTCACGTCGCTTCGCTGGTCCCACTTGTTGTAGGTGGCGACATACTCCCATTCATAAAGAGTTGGCAGGCGTTTGCCTTGCGCGGCGCAGTATGCCCGCGCTGCGTACCACGAAACCTGTGTCATGACGACGTTGTTCGATGGTTGCGCAAGATTAATGGTTTTGAGATAACCGTGGTCTGCTTTAATAGGGGGAGCATTTCCTTTGGCCCAGGCGGGGTGCGCCGAGACAAAGTTGGCGTACTGTGCAACACTGACCGGGTATTTGTCCATGACGAACGCCTCGACTCTGACCGGCTTCTGTTCTTTCCGCAGGTCAAAGGGCCGAAAGCTGCCCGCCGGTATGCGCACCATCGTGCCATCACCAGCGGACAGGGCAGCCCAGCAAAGAACCAGGCTGCAAATTGTCAGGTTATACTTCAGTGCACGCTCCGCTGAGAAGCAACTTCCTGTGGCGTCACCACGCCGCCCGAGTTACCCCATGAATTCAGCACGAAGGTCAGTACGTTGGCGACGTCTTCGTCGCTGAGACCCAGTGCAGGCATTACGCTGTCGTATTTTTCTTTGTTCACGACAATCGGGCCGCTCTTGCCTTCAAGCACCACCTTGATCGCACGGACTTTGTCGGCGTTCAGGTAGTCAGACTTCGCGAGCGGCGGGAATGCTTTGGGCACACCCTGGCCTTCGTTCATGTGGCATGCCTGGCAGGTGGTGCCGTAGATGCGCTTGCCTTCGGCAATGCGCTCTTCTTTAGATTTGGCGACAACCTTCTGGTCTTTTTCGACTGGCATCGTCTGCGTGGCACCGCCTTCGCCGAGGTAGACAGTGTCAGCCTGTTTGCCCGAGTAGATCGCTGTGTTTTCAGGGCCTTCAGCCTTCAGAATGCCCAGCGCTCCCTTGTTGAAGGTACGGAAGATCGAGTGGTCGACGATCACGTAGTTGCCGGGTACATCCATCTTGAAGTCGATGATGGCAGAACCGCCAGCCGGAACAAGAGTCGTCTGTACATTTTTCTGGTTCTTCTCGGTGCCACCTTCTGTATAGACGTGGTCAAAAATTTCACCGATGACGTGAAACGACGACACGAGGTTCGGTCCACCGTTGCCGACATACAGGCGCACAGTTTCGCCAACTTTGGTCTTGAGCGCCTTGTCGCCGGTCAGCGAACCGACAGACCCGTTGAAGACCACGTATTCAGGCCGTTCGTCGAGCGCCTTGTTCATGTCAAATGGTTGCAGGCCGGCCTGACCGTTCTTACCCTTGGTATAGAATTCAGACTGCATCACGTAAAATTCTTTGTCGACTTTGGGCATTCCACCCTTGGGTTCGACGAGTATGAGGCCGTACATGCCGTTCGCGATGTGCATACCGACAGGTGCGGTTGCGCAGTGGTAGACATAGAGGCCGGGATTTACTGCCTTGAACGAGAATTTCGAACTGTGACCTGGAGAAGTCAGCGATGCCGCCGCACCACCGCCGGGACCAGTCACCGCGTGCAGGTCAATGTTATGCGGCATCTTGCTCGTTGGATGGTTAGAAAGCGTGAATTCGACATCGTCGCCTTCACGCACGCGAATCATCGGGCCGGGTACCGTGCCACCGAATGTCCAAAAGGTGTACTCGACGCCGTCGGCAAGGCGACCTTTGAGCTCTTTCGTTTCGAGTTCGACGATTACCTTGGCGTTGCCGCTGCGGTCGATCGGTTTTGGTACCTCAGGCGCATGCGTCAGGACTGCCTTTTCGGTTTTTGTGCCGCAGGCGACAAAGGTGGGTACTGCCAGCGCCAGCAGGAACAGCGCGGCAGCCGTATGAGAGAGTGTGTTTTTCGGTTTCATGAATCCTCCTGGAATCTGATCTGATTATAGGCCGGAAACTCCTTTTTGTCGTTGATATGGATCAAGGGACTAACATTTTATTCGTTATTTTGGGGCCGGTAGGGCGGGCGGCTTGATCTGCGTCAATTTTGATTTTTTTCCTGACACAGCTTTGTGCTTTGGTTCAGAAATGACCCGGTTCTGCTGCCCATGAATACAATCGACTTTGGTGATCTTGCCCCGGCTAGCGCAGAACGATTGCGTGCTATTGCGCACTACCGGCGCTTTAGCCGCAATGAGGCGGTGTTTCGCGAGGGTGATCGCTACGCGGGTCCCTTTCTTGTGATTGAGGGCCGGTTCAAGATCTACATGCTTGGCGATGATGGTAAAGAAGCTATCATGCATATCTTCAGGCCGGGCGAGCTGGTTGCGGGTGGTCCGCTTCTTCTCGGGGGTAATTACCCTGCTTATTGTGCCGCGCTGTCCGATGGTTGCCTGGTGGCCTTCGAGTACGATCGTCTGGAAAAGCTGCTCGTTACCGACTCTGCAGTATACGCATATTTTGTAGGCATGATGGTGAGACTAATCCCCAGACTTAAGGATAAGATCGAGAATCTGACTCTCAGGAATGCCGAGGGCCGAATTTATGCATACCTGAAATCACTCGGCGCAGACAAGAAGCCCATCGAACTGGACCTTCCGAAAAACCAGATCGCAGCCTTGCTGGATCTCACCCCTGAATCCGTCAGTAGAATCTGTAGCCAGCTGGTGAGCAAAGGCATACTCGTTATTGAAGGTAAAAGTTACCGATTGCAGTCTTAGCAGATGTTGAAAAAATACCGGGCCGGCTTGAGACGCCGTGCCAACATCTGCAATATTGGCTTCACAGAATCGTCTCTCCGTGCAGTTGGTGGAGGATCTCCGAGTACACCTTCGCTGTATCATCCTCGGAGCAAAGATGCTGTTTTTTCTTTTCCACTCCGAGAGTGGACAGGACAATATGTCTTGTTGCTACAACCCCATGCCTGGCGAGGCAATGTTCAACGCACTTCAACGCGCAACCATCGATGGCGATAATCGGCCGTCCACTCTTCGCCGTGCGCACTAAGGGCTTTACGTCGCCACCGACACCGGCAATGCACGACATCTCGGCGTGGCCCTCGCGGTCGAGGCGGAGCGCAATCGAGTTGGCCATTTGCGCCGCCGAAGAGCAGCCTGAACACGAATACACGAGCGGCAGCTCAGCCGGCATGAATCCTCCTGGAAAGTAGATAGAGAGTGGCAGTAAAAAGGACCAGCGCATTCGCCTGGTGGAGCGCTCCGAGAGAGACAGGCACTGCTTTCAATAGCGTAAAAACCCCGAGCACAAACTGCAGCAGATACGCCATGATGATTAGTACCAGTGGGTGGCCCAGCGAAATGTTTTTACGTTCGCGCCAAAGCTGCCAGAAAAAGAAAATGCCGAGTGCATAGGCGAGGTTGCGGTGTACAAACTGCACCATAATCGGGTTGTCATAAAAATTCGACAGAACCGGGGTAAATCCCAGCGCGCCCTGCGGAAAGTACTGCCCGTTCATGAGCGGAAACGTATTGTACATCTTGCCCGCCTTGAGCCCGGCAACGAGCGCACCGCTCGCCATCATGACAAAGACGAGGATCACATTTGCCCACGCGAGCCGGCGCGAGCCGGTAAGGCCGGGGCGTTTTTTGAGGCTCCATGCAGTCATCATCAGCAGCGCATAGATTAGCACTGCGGTCATGAGGTGACTCGTGAGCCGCAGGTGGCTTACGTGCGGGTCGTTGACGAGTCCGCTCTTCACCATGTACCAGCCGAGAAAACCCTGGAAGCCACCGAGCGCGAAGATGACACCGAGCCTGAGCGCCAGCGGCCGATCGATGCGCCTCTGCACCAGAAACCAGACAAACGGCAGAAAGAATATCACTCCAACGAGGCGCGCGAAGATACGGTGGATGAACTCCCACCAGAAGATGTTCTTAAATTCAGGCAGCGTCATACTGTGGTTCACGAGCCTGTATTCCGGGGTTGCCTTGTATTTTTCAAACTCGGCGAGCCATTCGGTTTCGCCGATCGGCGGTACAACACCGCTCACGGGTTTCCACTCAACGATCGAAAGGCCCGAGCGTGTGAGTCGGGTGATGCCGCCAATCACGACGATGGCAAAAACGACTGCCGCGCAAACGAAGAGCCAGTTCGTGATTGCCCGGTGGGACTCAGGTCTTGTTGCTTGCATCGTCTATCAGTCTCCGTATCGACCGCCACTCTTCGGGCATTTTTTCCCCTTCGGTCAGCAGAATTGCTTTGTCGGAATCGTCGGCCATGTCACGGCGGTGCAGTATCTCTTCACTCTGTTCTGCCAGCTGCTGCAGGGGACGCAGAATCCAGAGCCAGATTGGCAGCAGTACCAGGAGCACACAGGCAACCAGAAGGCCAAAGTTCTCCCAGAACAGATCGAGGGTAAAATAGCTGATACGCGAATCGGTGATCGCTGTGAGCGGCAGCCTGCGAATAGCGATGCCTACTGGCTGGCCCAAGGATATAGGCTTACCGTCGGCGCCTACATGACAGGTCTGGCAGATGGGCTGCGCCTTGAGCGGGTAAGCGTATTCAATGAACTGTTCGGTTTGGCGAAATGCCGCTTCTGCACTCTGCAAGACGGTTCTTTCAAAGTCGTTCTGCGGCTGCCGGTCTTTGCGCTTACCGAACTGGCTGTCGAGAAACTCGCTGCGCCTGAGCTCAATCGGAATCGTTTTGTCAGCGCTAATGGCGTACAGCGCACGCCTGACATATTCTTTGTCGCCGTTGGCTGCTGTCACAACGACGCCGATGATTTTTTCGAATGCCTGCATTTCCCGGTGCATCTGCTCTTCGATTGTGAGGCGGGTAAACCGCTCTGCCGCCGGCAGAAAGTACAGCTTGATCACCAGTGATGCAAGCGTGAGGACCGCAGTGACCAGAATCCAGATGCGGGTAGAGATTCTCATGTTAGCGTGTTGCTCCCTTCGTTTTCGTGATCCTCTTTGAAACCTCCGGCAAGCCAGAACGTGCCAAAAATCACTCCGATTACCGAACCAAAAAACAGCACTGACATGAAGCTCATCGCCATGATCGCAGAAAACATATTGCGCACCCGGCGCAGGCCATAGTCGAACTCGCTCTCCCCCAGGCGTTTTTCGCCAGTCCAGCCACAAAATTCCTGCAGCGACGCATAGCTTATGACCTCTCCGCGCCCTTTTGCCCGCATCTCAAAATAAAAATCCTTGATGCCGTTGGCAGCGACAAGGCCCCAAACGCCGATAAGCAGCGCTGCAAATGTACCCTTGTTGCGGCGGATCATAGACTTTTTCTTATCTCATCAAAAAAGCGCGCCTTGCTGTTATCCAGCCCGCGGAACTCGCGCGTGACCCGGCCTTTTTTGTCGGCCACGATAAAGACGTTGCTGTGGGCGTAGACGAGTTTGCCGTCGATGGTCTTGTTATACTGGAGTGCGTAGGTGTCCGCAAGCCGTTTCAGCGTTTCACTATCTGTGGTCAGTACCCGCCAGTGCTCACCAGTAACGCGGTATTTTCTGAGGAAATCCTTTAGGTCCTGCGGTCGCTTACGATGGTCTTCGAAGGTAAAGATCAGGAAAAGGCCGTCTTTGGTGAATTCGGGCGAATCATTTTGGAAAAGCCGCAAGTCGTTCATGATCAGCGGACAAGACATCGCACAGTCCTTAAAAACGAAGGTGGAAATCGTGTTGTAATTGGCAAAGTCGCGCAGCCTCACCTCCCGGCCCTCCTGGTCCGTAAACACTCCATCAAAGGCGAACAAGTTTCCGCGTTGCGGATTGAATTTATCCTGCCAGAAATTTCTCGGCCTGCCGGCGGCCATCGAATACCAGGCGATATAAAAGGTAGCTGCTATGAACGACACGGCAATGGCCCGCAGAATCCATAGCCGTGTCGTACGCGTGGATTGAAGCGGTTGCTGTATTTCACCGGACATTTTTCCTCCTTAAAAAGCGCGCAAATGCATCCTGGTGCTCCAGCGCGTCTTTGACAATGAGCGCATAGTCTTGCTTCATGTTTCTTAGTTTTCCGAAGAGCGTCTCTGCTCCGGCCTTGTCGCCCGTTGCGACCCGATACAGCGCCAGATTCAGGAGCGCCGGAGGGTATTCTGCATTGAGCGCGATGGCGCGTTCAAGATCTGCCCCGGCCGCCGCTGTATCGCCCAATGCGAAATAGAGTAGAGCACGCCGGATAAAGAGCTGCGGCTGCGCGGAGTTTGCCCGTTCTGCCATTCCATAGAATTTGAGGGCACGCGCCATATCGCCGGCTTCTTCGAGGCAGACACCCATCTGGAAGAGGTGCTTGTGACGAATACGCGGGTACTGGTTGATTGCGAGGTCGGTCTTCTTGGCTTCGACGCAGTCTTCGGTGCGTAACCGGCGTTCTTCGATGCGCCGAAGAAAATTTTCCGCTTCGGCGCGCGCCGCGGGTTCAGCCATCGCCCGCTGCAAATAGTAGCGCGCCATCGTGGTATTACCGGCGCTGTCAACATCACGTGCGGCGCGCAGCGCAAAACTCTGTTCATAGGCTTTTTCGGTGGCTGGCTTGCACACCGTGAGAACCAGCGCCGCGAAGAGTAGAGCGATTCGGGTTTCCGGTTTCGCGTGGCGCATGTTACTCCTTGCCGGTTTCATTCTGCGGTTTGTGTCTCAGTCTGCGCAGAAAGATCTTAGCCTGGTTTGGCTCATAGTCGAGCAGTTTTACTTCTGACGGCGCAAAGTCGAGATTTTCTGTGAAGATGATTTTCTTGCCGACAGAACTGGTGTCGCGCTCGTTAAGCTCAACCGTCACTTCGTGGGTTCCGGGTACAGTGCGCACCTTGAGCATCACGTAAGTAATGCCGTCGCGTTGAAAGCCAGATGGTCTAAAGGTCTCTTTTGCGAGTTGTGTACCGTTGACACGCACCGTAATATCCACGTCGCGGCGTGCGCGGCTGCAGTATTTTGCCGCGACGCTCTCGGTTGCCTGTTGCAGGATACGCTCGCGTGCTTCGGGTGTCAGGTTCTCGAGCTTAACGAGGCCTGCCATACGCTGGATTGCCTGTTCGCGCGCATCGGCAGGTATCTTGTCAGGCGAGCAGGACTCTTTGTCGCTTTGGTAGAAGAAGTCCAGGCGCAGCAGCGCTGTATTTTTTGCCGCTTCGATCGCGCCGAAGCGCCCGGCCGAACCGAGGTAGAATACCCAGAGCAGCAGTGCAAAGACTACCGTGCCGGTGGAAAGTGACTGTAGCCAATTACCGGGCTTCAGAAAAGAAAAAAGTCGGGCGGGCAGCGGTTGCTGTGCGCTGACGATGCGGCGGAGCTCAGAGCCAAACGCGGCTTTTTGCTGCCCGTTGAAACGAAAACCCAGAATCGGAAATTCACCCGGTACGCGACGAAAGTTCGGTTTGCGCTTCAGTTCGATACGGTCCATGAGCCAGCGGTTACCCTCGCGGTACCAGCAGTCGCCCTCGGGGCACGCTCCAATGATCAGACCCTTTGCGCCGCCTGCGCGTATTTTTTCTGTTTCGCTGACGCCGAGCTTTCCGGTGCACGGAGTGACGGCCAACACGGTGCCAGCTTCGTAATCTCTTAGAGCTCCGCCGGCCGCATCGAGGCCCAGCGAGTGCGCCCGGCCCTGGCAAACCAGCGCAACCCACTTGTCTTTGGCCTTAGACCAGTCAGCTTCGCTTTGCGTCGCGCCGGGCTTCACATGCGTGATTGCATCGTAGGTACATGAGCCGGCACAGATACCGCAGCCCGAGCAAAGATCAGTGTCGATCGAAACCAGAAATTTGTGCGGACTGTGGGTGGCTTCGCCACCCACAGTCCGCGTCACCATGTGCATCGCCTGGTAAGGACAGTCGATCGCGCACAGGCCACAGCCAGTGCATTTTTCGGCAATGACGCCAGCGGTGATGATCTCGCGTTTTTTCAAGAGCCAGGGCAGCGCGATGAGCAGCAAAAAGCCCGCTGCCATAGCGCTCCAGGCTATCCAGCCGAAGCGGGAGCCCGCAGTGAGCGAAGTCGAACTGTCGAAGACTGCGGCGAAGAAAAGATAGAACCAGTCGGGCTGCAAGAGTTCGGGCATCTTTTCTGCTTCGGCTTTGCCGACCATGTTAATCGGAAATACCAGAGTGTAGAGCACCAGCACGCTCAGAAAGGCGAACGCGAGTTTGCGCGGGGGAAACAGTTTGGCGCGCGAGACTCGCAGAACGTGGATGAATAACAAAAGAAGAAAGAAGAGCGGAATGATAAGATGAATAATTAACACCACCCACATGATCCACTTTCCGAGCAACGCCGGGGAAGAAAATGATCGGGGCAGAGTGTCGCCGAAAACCTTGAGACCCGCCAGTAACTCTGAGGTTTTCTCCATCACAAAGCGCGCATTCGCGTCGAGCGGCAAGATGTAGCCGGTTACGCCCTGTACGAGCATGAAGCCGAGAATAATGAGGCCGCTCACCCAGGCGAGCGTGCGGTGGTTCTGGAATTTTTCTTCAAACAGCATGCGCGCCATGTGCAGCAGGACAAAAAACATCATGGCGTCGGCGGCGTAGCGGTGCAGGTTGCGGACAAAGCGCCCCAAAAGCGCGCTTTCGGTCATATACTTAACCGATTCATAACTCTGGTGCACCGACATGTTGTAATAGATAAACATGAAGAGACCAGTGATCAGGAGTACAAAGAGTAAAATGACAGGCAGCGCCCCGAGATAATAGAGAAAATTTCCCCTTTCTGTGAAGAGGTGATTCATCGCGCTGTCAGCGCGGTGGAATAAAGAAAGAAATGCTTGGAATAGGGGGCGGCGATATTTCATAGTATTGGAATATCCCCCGGCTGCCGCAGCAGCTGGGGGAGAGATTCTTTAGTAAACTGTCCAGTTTTTGCTCAGGGCCAGCCACTGTGTAAAGTAGACGACCATGAACCATGCGAGAAAGATGAGCGCGAGCACGAAACTGCCCGGCGCGTGCATTTTTTCTTTTTGGTTCTGCCCTGCAGAACCAGAATTTTTGTTATTAGACATTTTTCCTCCTTGGGATAAGGGCGTTTAAGGGGTGGTTAACCGTTCGCCTTGCGAACCCGGTGGCACCCCTTAAGAACCCCGTTTGCTGTGCGTGTGAGCTCAGACCCATCATCAGCCATTTGCGTGCTGCGGTGAGTAGGGTTCGATCTTCGATGGAATCTTTTCACCGAAGAAGACCGACATTACCGCCACGTAGATGAACATCAAAAGGCCGGTGAAGGCCATGATCGCGCCGATACCGACCAGCGCCAGCATCGTGTACATCGCAGGGTCAAATGGCACCTGGATCACCGCGTTCTGGAACGTTACGTCCCAGTGGCGGCGGGGGGCCCCCATCACACCGGCAAAATGCATACCTGTGGCGAACAGCATCACGCCAAAGCCGAAGACGTAAGGCTGGTATTTTGCCAGCTTTTCACCGATCAGCTTGCGCTGCAGTACGAGCGGAATGACATAGTAGGTCAGCGCCATGAATGCCAGCGAAGTACCTCCCACGACCGTCATGTGGAAGTGGCCGGGAACGCGCAGGTTGTTGTGCGACAGCATGTTCAGCTGTTCAACCGACAGAATGATTCCTGTTACGCCACCGAAGAAGCCGAAGATGACCATCGAGAGCGCCAGGCCCGAGAAGCCGGGTTGGCCCCACGGGGCATTGGTTAGCCACTGGAAGAGACCGCGGGTATAACCTTTGGCGCGCTGTGCCGTTTCCACCGCTGCCGGAATCGAGAACGCGTGGATCATCGAGCCGATGGTCGCAGCGTAAAACAGGTAGCTGGTATTGAAGATACGGTAGGTCGCAGAAAGGCCCGGGTCGACGAGGTTGTGGTGCACCGACCCCATGTTAATACCCAGCAGGTAGAGCACGAATGCCCAGCGGCACATTTTCTGGTTAACGGGTTTTGCCCCAGTTGTCAGGTTTGCGAGCAGGTACCAAATCGACACCATCGCCGCGAGGTTCAGCTGCTGCGCCGAGTGCCCGAAGCCCCAGAACGAAATACGGAAGTACTCGGGGTCGACGCGATCGATAATGCCGATCGACCAGAGAAACGTTGGGATAAACGCAGCCGCTCCCGAAACGAGGGTAAAGATCGCGATAATAACCGCGACGAGAATACCGAACGTAAAGAGCGGCAGGCTGCCTTTATGCCATCCTTCTTTTTTGGCGATGACCAGTGCGTACAGGAACTGGAAGCAGTTAAAGAGCGCCCCCACAGCGAACAGAATAATCCCCAGATAGAAGACCGGATGCGCCTTAAGCGGCGGATAGGCCGTGAACATCACGTCTGCCTTACCCATAAACACGACCACTTCGACCATGATCGCGCCGGTAATCATCAGAATGTAGTTGAACCAGCCGAACTTGATGCCAGGATAACGCGAACCAAGAATCGTCTGTGCCGCGAAGATAACCCCCGCCATCTCGAAGAAGACAATCCAGAACACGAGCATGTTGATGCCGTGCGCGGTCACGAAACGGTAAAACAGGTCCTGCGGCAGCAGGTGCACTGCAGGCCAGCGCGTCAGCGCGATCAGAAGAGCGAGAACTCCCCCGACGAGCAGGAACACCACGGCCGAAACAGCATTGATCCAGATGAGACGCTGCGCCGGCAGGTGGACTTTGAGGCCGGTGGTCGGGCACGTTCTGAACTGGTTGGTAATATCAGCTATACTCATGTTAATCCTCCACTATCACCTGGCCAACCATGGTGTCATGGCCGAACTTTTCGCCCGCGAACATGCAATACTCATTGCACACCAGCGAGAATTTGCCCGTTTCATTCGGACTCATGGTGATGACAAAACTGTAATCGGGCAGAATCTGGATGTTCAGGTTCTGCGGTTGCAGCGAGAAGCCGTGCTGGTAGTCGAGCGACGACATGTGAATGCGGTACGTCTTGTTCTTCTTCAGCACGAGCGCCGGGCGAAACTGCCAGGCCTGGGCTGCAAGAAAGACATCCCCCTGCTCCTTGGTAGGAGCTTCGACTACGGGTATCCCGCCGGGTTTACCGTTATGCGTCACCGGCTGGCCCTGCGCGTCTTTGCGCTGGTATTTTGCGATAAATTTATCGACTATCTGGCCGTATTCCGTCGGATTTGTCTTGTAGGTCTCCGAAGAGATATTCTGGTTCCAGAAGTGACCGAGTGGCATCATGATGAACATGACGATACCCCAGGCAATCGAGATATAGAGCCAAATGCGCTCTTCGCGATTGAAGGGTTGCCACCATTGGGGTTTGGGTGTTTCTAAGGGCATATAAACTCCTAATTTCCCGGCAAAAGGTACTGCTGGTTGCTTTGTGCCAGGTAGTCCTTCAGCTGGGTATTGTTAAAGAAAAAGATTTCCAGCATTCCCCAGGCGAGATAGAAAATACCCGGAAATGCCATGCCGATAATCAGCAGGAACCAGATGTTGTCGAATGCTCTCTGGCCCAGCGTACGTTTGTGTGTTGTGCCTTGATCCATGTTGCCTCCTCAGGCATTGTTGCCAGCCGAGCCGCGGGGACGGATCTCTGACATTGCCTTCTTTGTAACATACGAACAGAAAACCTGCCTTGATCTAAGTCAAGAACTTTTTTTGAAAAGGAGGTACAATTGCAGCACCTCCTTTATCCACTTAATAAATATCCTTACTGGTATTGGTCACGTTGAACTTTCCCGTTGGAGTCTTCACCCAGCTTTCTTTGATTGTCTTGATCAAATTGGTGGTTGCATCGTCGTAAACCAGGATAGTCCCTTCAAGCCAGCCAGAAACCCAGACTTCGGTACCCTGTGCATTGTACTCCATGTGGGTAATGCGCTTGGGAGAAGCCTTGATGTACTTGATCTCGCCGGTCTTGATATTGTACACACCGACTTCGCCGTTGACCCCTTCCTGTGACGAGAGCGGCATATCGAACCAGAGGTTGTTCGACTTCGGGTGTGACTTGACGAACAGAGAACCCGCCGACTTGATCTTGATGCGCTCCACTTCTTTCCAGGCGTATTGCGGATGTTTAGCCGGGTCAACGCCTATGAGCGAAATCGAAGGAGCGCCTATGTGGGGTGTTGCCCAAACCGGACCGTATTTCGGGTGAACGAAATTCGCGCCGCGGCCGGGATGAGGCACCTTGTCGGTCAGGATACAGGGTTGCTGTACCTTCTTGAGTTTCACATCGACAACGCACACGCGGTTCTTGCCATTTGCCGCCACGAGGAAATAGCGCAACTCGTCAGAACCGGGCAGGCGCACCCAACCACCGTCGTGCAGGAAGTTGTCAGCCTTCAGTTTTGTCTCTTTTGGTTTTTTCGGGTCGGTGTAATCCACCAGGTAAACCCAGCCGGCCTCTTTCAGATTGATCACCCAGAAAGGATCCTTTTCCGATGCCACAATCGAAGCGACACGCACTTCAGGCAGCGGATTCCCGGTCGCGTAATCTTTCACGCCCTCGACGCTGGTATTGGAAATAGGCTCGAGTGTCTGGCCGTCCATGATCGCGTATTGGTTCGGCGTGTAGCAACCGATGATCGCATACTTGTCTTCGAACCCCGGCGCCTTCGAGCTATCCACCGAACGCGCATCCCAGCAGGTGCGGCCTTCGGCGACCATCTTCGGTGTCTTGTACCACAAGTCGATCAGCGTCACTTTACCGTCACGGCCAATCGAGTAGAAGTAGCGGCCTGAGTGGGAGGAGCGCAGAATGTGCACAGCAAAGCCCGTGTCGATGATCGCCAGTTTTTCCTTGGTGTCACCGTCGAGAATGGCAACCTTGCCCGCGTCGCGCAGAATAACACCGAAATAGTTCTTGTACCGGCCATTGGATTCATCGGTCTTTGGCCGGTCTGCGACCGGAACGTGCAGTTTCCAGCGGCGTTTCATTTCATCGATGTCAAGCGACGGTATGGGCGGCGGCGGCATCTGCACAAAGCGAGCCATGATGTTGATCTCTTTATTTGAAAGAATGCCTTCTTTACCCCAGGGCGGCATACCGGCCGGAGTTCCGTTGTAGAGAATCGCTTCAAGAGCTTCAGTACCTTTTGACCTGGTACCTCCACCCTGAACTTCTTTCGCCGCTACGATGTGCGAGTCAGGCAAAAGAGAAGGTCCGGTTGCGCCCCAGCGTTTTGCGCCGTGGCAACCCGAGCAGCGGTTGAAGAAGATGTCTTTTGCCTGCGCGAACTCCTGGTCGTTCAGCGGTACAAAGGGAGCTTTCGCGCCACCGCCGGTCGAATCCATCCACGCGAGGTACTCGACAATGTCGGAGCTTTCTTTGTCAGAAAGGCCGAGCGTCGGCATGGGGACATTGTTGAACTTCTTCAGCAATGCCTGCGCGTCCTTGTCGCTCTTCAGCATTGCTGCCGGATCTTTGATCCATTTGGTGAGCCATTCTTTCCCGCGGCGTTGTGTGACGCCGAGCAGGTCGGGGCCGGTTGGCTTGTCACCGCCGCCGAAACCATGGCACCCAAGGCAGCCTTTTTGTTCGAAGAGGCCTTTTCCTGGACCCGTAAACTGGGCAACCGCTGGTTTTTCCTTGCAGTTCTGCAACAGCAGCACTGCCCCGGAAACCAGAAGCAACCCGAGTACCTTTGTTCTCATTGTTGTCTCCTTGTTTTCTTCATCTTTTCTTACGCATAGAATTCAGAAATTCTGAACGATGATGCCTCCCCAAAACGATCGCGGTGGTCTGATCAAATTGGTGTCGTTGTAGTCGTTTGTCAGATTCTCACCGCTGAGAAAAATAGACGTGCCCATGCCGACGGCCTTAGTGATACGAAACTGCAGGTCTGTGTACGGGCTGCGCATCTCGGTCTGCCGAGTCAGCCGGTTGTAGAAGGGACGCTCGCCGACGCCGAACACGCTGACAGCGAGGTTCAACCCCCAGCGGCGCTGTTCCATCATGAAAGTCGCCGAGCCGGTATGCCTGGCTTGCCCGTCGAGCGGTCTCACCATTGAGCTCGTGACTTTCGTTGTCGGGTCTGTGGTTGTGAACTGCGCGGTGGCTTCGGTATAGGTATAACCCAATCGCACGGTAAAATACCGTAAGAAGTGAAACTCCCCACCCAGCTCGCCGCTCTTGCTCTCGGCATAGTCGGCGTTGGTGTGCAGGTAGAACTGCGTCACCCCCACTGTTCGATCGAGTACCCGCGCGATTTTGTCTCGAATAAGATGGTAGTATCCGTTGCCCGAGAGGATGACCCCAGGCACAATCGTCCAGGCGAGGCCGGCATTGTAAGACTGTGAGACTTCGGGTTTCAGGTCGGGGTTGCCCAGCACGCGCTGGTTCGCTCCGGAGACGAAATCATAGTGCATCTCTTTGAGGCTTGGCGCGCGAAAGCCCCAGCCATAGCCTGCCTTGAGCGTCACGTCACGGACGGGGTCTACGCGCAGACCAACGCGCGGTGAGACTGCGTCGCGATGCGTCGAGCTATAGTCGTAGCGTACTGCAGGTTGAAGAATCAGGTTGAGGTCACGCGAGATAACCCACTTGTTTTCGGCATATCCTGCATGCCTCGTGCGTTCTTTTATACCTGCCGTGCCGGGCGTCGTGGTCGTTATGCGGTCGCTTTCCATCTGTTCCCAGATGTTTTCGGTGCCGAGCGTCAGCGTCTGGTTCGACATCCAGCTCCAGTTGTAGTGAATGAGCCCGCTACTGAACCGCTCTTTCGTGTCGGTAGTGCTGTCCTTGATTGCCGGGTTTTGGTAATCCTGTACATACCGGTCGAAGAAGTACGAGTAGTTGACGTCAACGTTGAGCTGTTGGGCATCTGTGAGGCGACTCTTCGAGAACAGCGTACCCGATGTGAGCTGGCTTTCTTTTCTCTCGTCGATGTATGCCGTCGTGCGCGTGACGCCGTTTTCACGGCGCTGCACCGCATTCACATCGGCGCCGATCTGCCAGTTCCTGGCGACCTCAAATTGTAGCTGGTCGGAGATCTGCCAGTTACCAAAACCGCGGCCTTTTAACGTTGGATCTGCAGACGAAATACTGTACTGCTCGAGCTGGCGGAAAGATACGTCGGTCTTGTTGCTGAATATGCCGAGCTTCGCGCCCGCGATCGCATCGAGGTTAAACTTCCCGAGTTCACCACCGCCCGCGAGTACCTTGTACTCCATGGGGGCGCTGACGGGACGCGTGATGATATTCACCACGCCGCCCACTGCTTCAGAACCATAGATGGCCGAACCCGCGCCTTTCACGATCTCGATGCGATCCACGTCGGTCAGGTTGAGGCGGCTCAGGTTGGTCGCTTCTTCGTTCTTGCCAATGACCCGACGACCGTTGATCAGTACGAGGCTGTATTCGGGCGGCAGTCCACCCATCTGCACCGTTTCACCGCGGCTGCCCTGGTACGAGACATAGAGACCTGGCTGGTATGACAGCGCTTCGGCGATGTTGCTTGAACCTGAGTTCGCGAGATAGTGCCCTGAAATCGTCTCGACGTTAATGACCTCGTCTTCAGGTCGTTCGCTATTGCGCGAGGCAGTGAGCACTACGGGGCGACGCGCGCGCAATCGTAGGAGCTTATCCTCTTCAGCAGCAGTATCGGTGGTCGCTTGCGCCGGGCCCTCTTGTGCCTGCGGTGCCTGCGTGTTTCCGGGTTTTGCCGCGGGGTTCTGGGCAAATGCGATGCCTGTGAGGGTGAGAAGCAGCAGTGCGGAGCGGACAAGCATGTTAACCTCTGTCGCGAGCTAAACACAACCTCGCACGAATTGCCTTGACCTAAATCAAGAAATTGGCAAAAAAATGAAATTTAAGATCGTTTAATCGTTTGTACAAAGGATTGTCCCGGTCCGCCCCAATTTTACTATGGGTCATGAAAAAGCCGGGTTTCTCGCTACTGTTCTTGTCGCTCGCTGTCCTTTCACGCTGCGATAACGGCAAAGAGTGCCGAAGTCAGTGCGAGCGAAGTTATGCAGCATGCATCGAGCGCACGCAGGACGCTGAAAAGTGCCTGTTTTTCAGGCAGGACTGTGAGGCCCGGTGTGAGTGAATGTGCGCTGCCGATGGGCAGCGCACGCAGTGAATTAGAAACTGATGGTCGACATCAGGTAGCCGAACTGGTAATCACCCGATTTGTTCGCGAGTTCCATGGCTTTCCCACGCATCGCATATGCATAACCTGCCTGAAATGCGAGGTAGCTGCGCGCCTGGTAATTTGCAATGAGCCCGAACTCCTGGTACAGGTGCTTTTCGGTGCCCAGACCTGCCTGGTTCGGAGCGGCGGTTCCGGCGATGAGGTACCAGCTATCATTGCCACTCTGGCGCATTGCGTACCAGTAGTCCAGCTTTACGTTAAACTCGGGCGTGAACCAGATCGTGTAGTTGACCCCACCGCCCACAAGGTTGCGCCAGCTTGTCATGTCGGCCTGGCCAAACTGGTAGTGTGGCGTCGGGTAGAGCGGATCAAACGTACCATATTTGTTATCGGTAGAATCTTTGTCGCCGCTGGCGTATGCACCCTGTCCACCGATACGCATCTTGAGACCGGCATCAAAGTTAATTCCGACAAACGCTACCCCGCCATAGGCCTCTATCTGCTGGCCCGCTTTTTGGCCGCCCTGGTAGGCCACGTCGATCGAGTAATCGATCAGCTGATCGCTGGCCGTTTTGTTGCCCGCTTCGGTACGGTTGTGAAAACGTGCGCCAAAAGTATAGAGCTGGTTGCCATGCCGGTTGACACCTTCCTGGTTGCGGGCAAACATGAAGGCATCGAGCCAAAACGATTTGTGTAGCTTGGCGGTATTATGAATGCCGCTGAAGTACATGGCTTCGGTATTCTTTGCGCTCTGTACGTTATTCAGGTCGTTGGAGTTATTTTCCTGGATGATCGTGGAGAAGATACTCAGGTCATTGGCCGAAGTATTCCAGATGAGACGGGCGCCGTCGAAAGATCGACCGACGTTCGCCCAGTCAAGGGCTCCCACGAACATCTCTTCGCCAAATGCCAGCTTTTGCCGGCCGACCTTCAGGTCAAAAGGCGTCCAGGCGAAATTTTTGAGTTGTACATATGCTTCGCGTATATCTGTAGCCTGCTGTTCGCTGCCGGTATCGACGATGGTCGGGTTTTGACCGCCCCAGACGCGCGCATCTTGCAGGGTGATGACCACCTTTGTCTTATCCTTAAATTCTTTCTCGGCAGTCAGCCAAACCTTGTTACCAACGAAATTGTAGCGCTGGCTGTCATCGAACGCATAGTTTTCTTTTATTTCGGGGCGGCTGCGGACCATACCGGTGATCTTGACACTCTCGTACCATTTTTCCTCTGCAACTGGCGTTGCAGGCGTGGTCTGCGCTGCAGCTGGTTCGGCAACTGCGGCTGCGGCGCTTGGGGCAGGTGGCTTTTCCGTGGGTTTCTTCTTTTGTGCCGTAATCGCCGAAGCACTTACAAGCAGACAGAGAGTGGCTTTCAGCCAGTAGCGCGTGATTCTTTGCATTCTTTACTCCTTGGGGGCGACGATCAAAAACCGTAGCCCGTTTCCTAACGCTTGCGTAAACCGATTGTGGACTTGTTTGCCTTGATTTGCATCAACTGGACTGCAAATATTCTGTAATCCATTTCACTGCAGCGATTCTGATTTTTCCTGAATATCTTGACCTTGATCAAGGCGGCAAAGCAAATAGTGTAGTAATGAATCGGTCATTATGAGCAAACTGGAATCACGTAGCAGCTTACTGCAGCTCAAGCTCGCGCTAAAGCACGACATGCCAGCCAGCCTGACGGTCTTCTTTGTCGCATTGCCGCTTTGCCTCGGCATAGCTTTGGCCTCTGGTGCACCGGCAAGCTCGGGAATTTTGTCAGGAATCCTGGGGGGAATGATAGTGACGGTCTTTAGCCGGTCACCACTCAGTGTGACTGGGCCAGCAGCCGGGCTTACAACGCTTGTGGCAGCAGGAATTGCGACGGCCGGCAGCCTTGAGGCTTTTCTGCCTGCGGTAGTCATTGCCGGTGCGCTTCAAGTTCTCCTGGGGGCGCTGCGCATCGGTGGTTTCGTCGCCTACATTCCTACTGCCGTCATCAAAGGTATGCTGGCAGGCATAGGTATCTTGCTGATAGGTAAACAGGTACCGGTTGTGTTCGGTATTGAGGCGACGGAGTTCTGGTTCGCCGCAGAAGATTTGGATTTTGCGACGATCTGGCGGCGGCTATCGATCGCAGTATTGTTGATTGCCGGCTTTTCTCTCGCAATGTTGATTGCTCTTCCCAAATGGGCGGCAAGATTAACTCGTTACGTACCTGTGCCGCTGCTGGTGGTGGCGGCAGCTCTAGTGATTGTTGTGTTGCTCAGGGCATACGATCCTGCTCATTCGCTCAAAGTTGCGCAACTGGTACGCATGCCTGAAGAGTTTTCGCGCAGTTTTGTATTTCCGGTCTGGGAGTCGCTTGCGCGTCCCGAGGTTTGGAAGATTGGCATAATAGTCGGTCTCGTTGCCAGTCTTGAAACGCTGCTTTGTGTTGAGGCGATTGACAAGCTAGACCCACACCGACGGAATACCCCTGCCAACCGCGAGCTAATTGCCCAGGGTGCCGGAAACCTCGCGTGTGGCCTGCTTGGCGGAATTCCTGTTACTGCGGTTATCGTACGTGGTGCGGCGAATGTTCAGGCTGGAGCCCGGAGTCGCTTTTCAGCCTTCATGCACGGTGTGCTGCTACTCTTCTCGGCAGTATTTCTCGTCGGGCTCATGAATCAAATACCGCTGGCTGCGCTGGCTGCCATATTACTGGTAACTGGTTACAACCTCTGCAGCTTCAGCAAGATACGCGCGGTCTGGAAGCTGGGGTTTTCACAGTTTCTACCATTCCTGGTCACGGCATTACTTGTGGCGGGCGTCGATTTGCTGGCTGGGGTGCTTGCAGGAATAGCTGTATCATGCTATTTCATTCTGTACCGGACATTCAAAGCAGAATACCATGTGGAGACATCGCGCAGCGGCGAATCTCCCGTCTATCAGGTCAGGCTTCACCGCAACGTGACATTTCTGAACAAGGTGCGACTCAAGACGGTACTGGATCAGGCACCCGAATACAGCATTATCCGGCTCGACGGAAGCCGCGTGAGGCACATAGACTATGATGTGCTCGAGATGATTTCCGAGTACGCGGTCCGTGCACGCGACCGGCATATCCAGCTCGAGACGGTCGGCATCCACGCTGTCACGCCGGTCGCGGCGCACTGATTCGACGATACGAGTCCGGAGGAAACATGTATTCCACAGAACTGGCAATGCTGAGCGAAAAAGAAAAGAAGCTTTTCTTTCCGCAAACTCCAATGCCCGATAGCCTGCTTGTCCATCTCGCCCGGCTAAACCGTGACTGGCAGAAGAGGGGTGAAACCAATTTCGACTCGCAGCGTCCAATTGCCGCGATACTTGGTTGTAGCCACTCGAGTATGCCAATGCCGCGCATTCTCGATTGCGGTCTTAACGAGATTTTTATGCAGGTCGAGCGTGGTGCAAGGCTGAGCGCCGAGAAAATTGGCACGCTGATGTACGGCCTGACGCACCTCTCTGACCACCAAATACCATTGGTGCAAATCGTGGTGCACAAGTGCCAGGCGGGCCAGAGCTGTCGCAAGGCGATGCCGGATAAACCCACCATCACCCGGCCTCCCGAACTTCTCGAAGCGGCAAGTCGTCTCGGCATCGGTAACCATCCGGGTATTGGTCACCTGAACCTGCCTGCTTGGCAGGAGCTATCGCGGTACAATTCGCATGACCTCATACACGGCAGAACTCGTACCCTGCTGCTGCTGGAAAATGACAAGGCTTTCGCCTCGCTGGTTCAGGAAGGCAAGATTGTCATAGGCGAAGCATTTTTTGATGAGAAAGCCGGCGAAGTTACCTGGTTTGGACTCGTAGCAGCACAGGCAATCATCGACGCCGTTCGCGATGCATCACCGCCCATGCGGGATATCGTCGCAGGTCTCGTCAGCGACGCGACACAGGTAGAACCGTTACATCCGGGTATTGCAGCGCTGTCGCGCCTGGCAGCAGGAAACCGTCGCTACCGGGCGAGCCACCAGCCGCCCGCGCCGTGCAGGGTAGTGATGCTGGGCTGTGCGGACAGCCGTTCGCACCCGACAGTAACGTTCGGCAATTACGAGTTAGGTGTCATCGAGAGTTTTCACAGTGCGGGCAACGAGATCGACGATCACACGCTGCGTGGTCTGCGTATCGCGGTAGAAGAGGTTGAAGAGCATGCGAGACAGGCAACCAGCTCAGCGCTACTGCTCAACCCCGAGCTACCTTCCACGCACCGCGAATATTCGTACCTGATGGTTAAGTCTCATTCGCGCTGCGGTGCGCTGAATGCAGTGATTGCGACTGCCGAAAAGTCGCCCGCTGCGGCGAAGCAACAAGGCGCTTCAGGGTCACCACATGTGGGGCACCTCGTCAATAGCATCCGGCACCGCCTCGCTCCCTATTTTGCCTGGCTGCACGAGAACGGCTGGACTGCGCATGAGCATGACCCATTTGGCATTTTTGCTGCCCGCTTCAACGCGGTCGAAGGTTGTCTTGATTTCTATCGCCGGGCGCGCGAAGGCAACACGGACGCCGTCCGCATTCTCAAAATACTGCACCACGGTTTTGTGAAGCTCGTGCCTGCTGTCTACCTCCTGAAATCGGGCCGCATTGAGTTCCTTGCGCCGCTACCAGAACTTGCGAGTGAAGAAGAAATCGAAAGCTTCGCGATTGTTGACCATGCGACCCGGGGCCTTCCCTTACCGGGCTAAAAACCATTTACGCGCGGTGGCCCGGGGCAACCCAGCAACCATGCTGGCAATTCCGCAGCGCATCGACACCTTTGAAAGCCACGAGCTTGATTTTATGCCCGATGCGCTCAAGGTGCTCTTTCGCGAGATTCTCTCGTGGCACCAGGATATTGGTGGCGTTTACGCGGCCGCAGTGCCGGTGGTCAGCGAATGGTTGAAGCGCACAGGTGCAACTTCGATTCTCGATCTGTGCTCGGGCGCGGGCGGGCCGGGCATTACGCTCGTGAAAGCATTGCGCCAGGGTGGAGTTACCTCTGCGCAAATCAAACTGACCGATCTGTATCCTGCGACAGAGGTGTATACGCGGCTTACGGCCGAGCATGCTGAATTTGTCAGCTTTGAACCGGGGAGCGTCGATGCGACCAACAGCCGCCGGGACGAGACGTACCGCGTGCGGACGCTGCTCTCGGCCTTTCACCATTTTTCCCCGCAGTTCGCACAGAAAATTCTCGCCGACGCCGCGCAGAACAGCGACGGCATCTGCATCATGGACCCGTTTCACCGCGACCTGTGGCATCTCTTATGCGTACCGATCGGCACAACCCTTGGCACGCAGGTCTATCCGCTCATTCGTGATCGCTCCCCCTTTGCCGTGGCGATGTGCAACCTGACGCCCGTGATACCTGCAATGTTTTTCTGGGACAGCATCGCGAGCGTGTTGCGCGGCTACACAGAAGACGAGCTGCTGGCGCTCACGACGCAGATACCCGAATGCGCAGCCTTTGAATGGCGCGCGGGTACCTGGAGTTACCTGCCGGGTACGGGGCTCAAAGGCGTTTACCTGACAGGCGCACGCAAATGAAAGCACTGCAAGTACCGGCACTCAACGCGGTACGATTTGGCGGCAAAGTTTCGCTGGGTGTCAGTAGTTTCCTGCTGCTGGTAAAGTTTTTCGCATATTACCTGACCAACTCGCAGGCAATTCTTTCTGACGCGCTCGAGAGTATCGTCAACGTTGCCGCAGCGACGCTGGCGCTTTTTATCATTCATATCAGCACTAAACCTGCCGACCGCGACCATCCCTACGGGCACGGCAAGGCCGAGTACTTCAGCTCAGTCTTTGAGGGCGCGCTCATTTCGTTTGCCGCGATCATGATCTTCATCGAGAGCATCGATGCGATCATCAGGGGCCGGCAAATCATGCGCATCGACGTCGGCCTCATGCTGATTATTGGGGCGGGTGTAGCAAATGCCTTGCTGGGTTTTTACCTGGTTCGCCTGGGTAAACGCAACCAGTCGGCTGCCCTTGTCGCCAGCGGCCGCCATGTGTTGTCAGACTTTTATACGAGTGTTGCGGTGATTGCGGGGCTCTTGCTCGTACGCATTACCGGCATAGCGTGGCTTGACCCGGCCGCTGCTCTCGTTGTCGGCTGTGTGCTTGCCTGGACTGGCTTTCACCTCGTGCGCGAGTCGGTGCACGCGCTCATGGATGCTGAAGACGTTGGGCTCATCACGGAACTTGGAGAACATTTCACGGCATTGCGCCGGCCTGGCATTATTCGCATTCACCATACGCGCGTGATCCGTTCGGGGGCCTACCACCATATCGACGCGCACGTCGTGGTGCCCGAATTCTGGAGCGTGGTTACGGGCCACGCCGAGACGAATGCGTTTGAAGCCGCCGTGATGGAGCAGTACAGCCACGCGGGCGAAATACACTTTCACATCGACCCGTGCCGCCGGGTGTACTGCCATGCTTGCGACGTGGCGGAGTGTCCCGTGCGCCGGGAGCCCTTTGCGCGGGTGATACCTTTTACGTTTGAAGAACTCACTTCACCGACTGAGCCAGAAGAGCTGCAGCGACTGAGCTAGCCTTAACCGCAAAACGCATCCGCGCCCGCACCCCTCGAGATAGCGCCGCCATTGAATAAACTTGACCGCTTGTTTTTTTTCCTGAACCTATCACATGGCGCGCAGAAGTTCATCCAAGTCATCGTCCAAAGGCCACCAGGACGGTTTTTCCGCTTCAGAAATTTTCGAAAAAGACCAGGGCATTACCTATAAGGACTTCCTGATCCTGCCCGGCTATATAGATTTTGCCCCGCAGGATGTGAACCTCGAAACGATGGTTTCACGCAACGTGAAAATCAAGATCCCCCTCATCAGTTCGCCGATGGATACCGTGACGGAGAGCAAGATGGCCATCAGCCTTGCGCTCTTAGGCGGCATCGGCATCATTCACAACAACCTTTCGATCGAAGAGCAGGCCGCTCAGGTCGAACGGGTCAAACGATACGAAAACGGTTTCATAACCGACCCGATTGTACTCTCCCCCAAGCATACAATCGCCGACATCGACAATATTGCGGAACGTTATGGCTTCAGCGGCGTGCCCATCACCGACGATGGAACCCTTCGCACCAAACTCGTCGGCATAGTCGCCAACCGCGATGTGGATTTCGAACGCGACCGCACTATTCCACTGGCGAAAGTCATGACCACCGAACTGATTACCGCACCAAAAGGTATATCGCTAATGCAAGCGAATGAAATCCTCCGCAAATCAAAGAAAGGCAAGCTGCCCATCGTCGATAAAGAGGGTCGCCTGGTCGCACTGATGAGCCGCACCGACCTCGTGAAAAACAAGGAATATCCGCTTGCTACCAAAGACGAGCAGAAGCGCCTGCGAGTCGGCGCTGCGACTTCAACTCACCCGCACGACCGGGAGCGCATCGACATGCTCATTGCGCGCGGCGTTGACCTGCTCGTAATCGATTCGGCGCAGGGATATTCAAAGTACCAGATCGAACTGTTGAAAGAACTCAAGAAGAAACACCCTGAGATAGATGTCATGGCTGGCAACGTGGTAACGCGCGAACAGGGTGAGGCGCTCATCAAGGCCGGGGCCGACTCGCTGCGCGTGGGTATGGGCCCGGGCTCCATCTGCATTACGCAGGACACCATGGCCTGCGGTCGCTCGCAGGCAACAGCTGTCTATTACACCGCGCAGATGGCAGCTAAGTACAAAGTACCTGTGATTGCAGACGGCGGTATAGCCAACATCGGCGATATCGCCAAGGCACTTGCCGTGGGCGGCAGCGCCGCGATGGTAGGCTCTCTGCTCGCGGGCAGCAAAGAAGCGCCGGGTGAATATTTCTACGAAAACGGCGTACGCCTGAAAAAATTTCGTGGCATGGCCTCTATCGAAGCGATGGAAGGTTCAGGCGGTGGAGCTAAACGCTATAACGTAGAAGACCAGAAGATCAAGGTAGCACAGGGAGTGTCAGGCGCGGTGGTGGACAAGGGTTCCATCTTCGAATTTGTTCCTTATCTGATGCAGGGCGTGCGGCACGCTCTGCAGGACATGGGCTGCCGAGACATTCCCTCGCTGCATAAGGCTCTCCACACGCGCAGGCTGCGTTTCGAACCGCGCTCCCTCGCCGCGCAGGCACAGGGCGGAGTACACGGCTTGTACTCGTATAAGAAACCGATTATTGGCGCTGACTAACCTTGAGGAGAAAAATGTGAAACTCTACGGCAGTATTACCTCACCGTTTGTTCGCCGCGTGCGCTTCCTTTGCCACCAGCTTGGGCAGGGCTTCGAGATGGTCGATTCGCTGACCGAAGAAGGCCAGAGAGCAATGCGCGAGAAGAACCCAATCTGGAAGGTTCCTTGCGTCGAAATCGACAACCTGGTAATCTGGGATAGCCACACGATTATGGATTACCTTACGGAAAAGTACAAGGGGCACCCGAAACTCCTGCGCCGGCCCGACGGCAATGAGTACTGGCGCGAACGCAACCTCGTGACTGCGGCCGATGGCTGCGTCGAATCGGCGATCAATGTCTTTTACCTGAAAAAAGACGGAGTTGCTGTGCTCGATGTCGCGTACCTCAAGAAGCAGATGGCGCGGGTGGAATCGATCCTTTCCTGGTTAAAGTCGCAGCTCTATGGTCACTACTTCACGGTCGAAGAACGCATCGGCATGTCGGAGCTTACCCTGTACTGCATACTCGACTGGCTGCGCTTCCGCGAAATGTACCCGGTCAACGAAGACCCCGTACTAAAGGGTTACCTCGAGTACCACAGCGGACACCCGGCATTTGTGGCCACCCAATTGCCCGGTTAGACACGATGTCTGCAGGTCAGCCGCGCGCACGGATGCGCTCCAGGCGGATGACCGGTTAGACAGGATGTC